>JBLYYV010000382.1:0-4482 GCA_048550095.1 Gammaproteobacteria bacterium | reverse complement strand
GCTCTTGTCTTTCTAGCATTGGCTCTCCGCGCTCACGCGAACTCCGCCCCCGCATCGGCCACGAACTCCGTCGACACGTGAGCGCTGGGCAGGAATCGGGCCTCGGGGTAAACGGACATGGCTGGAATCGTCTGGCAGGACGGCTTCGGCGTCCGGGTAATTGTTTGGCGAATTGTGGTGTAAAATGCGCCGCGGCGGCGAGTGTAGCACGGCCACCGAATTCACCGACGACGGCAACCAGGGACACAGTCTTCATGCAAAGCAACGCCAATAACAAACGAGAGCGCCACATCCGCGCCGCTACCCGCAACCTTCTGATCGGGATGCTGACGCTCCTCGTTGCAAGTGTCGCCCTCGCGGGCGGGGACGCCGACCGCGGCAAGAGCAGGTCGATTACCTGCGCAGCGTGCCACGGCGCGGACGGCAACAGCATCAACCCGGTGTGGCCGTCCCTGGCAGGTCAAAACGAGAACTACCTCGTCCGGTCGATGCAGAGCTTCAAGGATGGCTCACGCAACAACGTGTTGATGTCGCCGCAGGCAGCGACCCTGTCGGATCAGGATATCCAGGACCTTGCCGCCTATTTCGCCTCCCAGAAGCCGAGCAAGCGGACGGCCGATCCCGCGCTGGTCACACAGGGCGAACGCGTCTATCGTGGCGGCAATGTGGAGAAAGGCATCAGCGCCTGCATCGCATGCCACGGCCCGAACGGACAGGGCAACCCCGGTGCGAGTTACCCATCGCTCGCCGGGCAGCACGCGACGTACACGACCGCCCAGTTGATGGCATACCGCAGCAACCAACGGCAGAGCGACACGCTCCTGAACCAGGTCATGCGCAATATCGCCGCGCAGATGTCGGACGACGAAATCAAAGCGGTGTCGTCCTATATACAGGGTCTGCAATAGCTCAGCGCGAGCAAACCCGGCTCCTGCATGATCGCCCGGCAATGCCGGTCGAATCGCCAACAGAACTCTTCTGAGGGACTCGTCTCATGACAAGCATTCGTAATTTTTTAACGCTCGCAACCGTCTTGCTGCTCGTCGCCTGCGGCGGCAAGCCCGACTCCGCGCAAGTCGAATCGGCGCCAGCCGAATCCGCACCACCGCCACCGGCCGCGACCACCGAAGCTCCGGCGATCAAAGCCGAAGACGAGATCGCAGCGGTGCAAGAAGCTGCCGAGGCAATGGTCGAAGAAACCACCGAACCGGTTCAGGCCGACGAAGAGATCGTCCTGGCGCCGGCAGAGGAAGCACAGCCGAAACCAGCTGTGCAGCGGAAATACTCCGAGGGCAAGCACTACAACGTGCTGACGACGGCGCAGGGAACCAGCAGCTCACCGGACGTCGTCGAGGTCGCCGAAGTCTTCTGGTATGGCTGTCCGCATTGCTACAACTTCGACCCG
The DNA here is from genome assembly GCA_048550095.1 of Gammaproteobacteria bacterium. GTDB lineage: Bacteria > Pseudomonadota > Gammaproteobacteria > Steroidobacterales > SMWD01. The sequence continues at coordinate 3,077 of JBLYYV010000382.1, read as the reverse complement.
TACATCGTGAAGTGGGAAGAAGAACTACCGGAGGGCGTCGAACTCGTGCGTCTACCCGTCATGTGGAATCCGACCAACGAGATTCACGCGCGCGTTTTCTACACTGCTGATGCGCTCGGCGTACTCGACGAAATTCATACGGCGGTCTTCAAGGAAATGCACCTGAACCGCAAACCGCTAACGAGCGAGGCGGACATCGAAGCGTTGTTCGAGACCTATGGCGTGTCATCCGAAGATTTCCAGAAGACCTTCCGGTCGTTCCCGGTCGAGACGAAACTTAAGAAGGCCAAGACCCTGACACAGCGATACCGCATCCAGAGCGTCCCGCTCCTGGTCGTCAACGGCAAATACGTCGTGACCGGACCCGGCATCAAGAACTTCGAAGACATGATCTCCGTCGGTGAGGAACTCATCGCCCTGGAGCAAGCCGAGCTCTAACCGATTCCCGCCGACACGACTAGTCGGTCGAATACATCAAAGGTCGGACACGTCCAGTGTCCGGCCTTTTTAATGCGCCGCAAACGGGTTCTTTCGAGCGGCGTGGATCGCGAGTTTCGGTTCCGTAGCCGGATTGCGGATTTTCCGGGAAGGAACTTTTCGCTCGAAGACTCCCGAAAAGTTTTCCCGGAAAACCCTGACCGAAGTGGCAAGCTCCAATGACGCCCGCCAACTCGAACGAGGAACCACCGAGCCCGCCGTTTACCAATGTCGCAGAGCCCGGAGAGCGCTGGAAACTCTTTTCCGTAGGTATCGGAGGAAAAGAATTTGCAGCGGTAGGCCGGGCTCGGCAATTCAACCGCTATCAATCAAATCACGTCGATCAAAATCGATGCCGAAAGGGATTCGACACCGCGTTCGCCGTCGGCCACCGCCGCAGAGCCCGGAGAGCGCTGGAAACTCTTTTCCGTAGTCTTCGCAGGAAAAGAATTTGCAGCGGTAGGCCGGGCTCGGCAATTCAACCGCGATCCGCCAACCGCAATCCACCAACGGCGACCCAGAAAACCGCTACCCCACCTTCCTCGAATGATCATGCCCGGCATGCTCCGCACAACGCTCGCAGTTGACCCACCCGGAGTCCCCGTCGACGTAATGCTCCTTCTTCCAGATCGGCACCCGATGCTTGACCTCGTCGATGATGTATCGGCAGGCCTTGAACGCCTCGTCGCGATGCGCCGAGCTGACCCCGACCCAGACCGCGAGATCACCAATCTGCAACTCGCCGAGAATGTGCACGCAGCGCGCGCCCTTGACGCCGAACTTCTGCCGGGCTTCGGCGATGATGCGGTCGCCTTCCTTGCCGCCGAGTTTCTCATACGCCTCATACTCGAGGCGCAGCACGCTCCGCCCGTCGTTGTGGTCCCGGACCCACCCCTCGAAGGCGACATAGCCGCCGGAATGCGGATCCTCGACCGACGCGCGCAAGATATCGAGATCCGGTCGCTCGCGCGAAAACTCGAAATCACTCATCCGCCGGCCACCGGTGGGATGAACACGACAGAGTCGCCATCGGTGAGAGACGCGCTCCAGTCGCTGAACTCGTCGTTGATCGCGACCTTCATGCTGGCCCGGTTCGAGAAACCGTGGCGTACGGCCAACTCGTCGAACAAATCACCCGCGGTTTCCGCGCGCGTTTCAAGATCTTCGGCACTTTTACCAACTTTTTCTCGCAGGATAGCGAAATATTCGACGCGTATGCTGGGCACTGGCTGGACTCTTCAGGACTCTGAGACAGAGTCTAACATCCGCCGTCGGTCCGGGCGCCGCCATTGAGATTACGGACATCTTCGGGCGTATCGAGGTCGACGGCCGCCTCGGGCAGGTCGACAACGGTGACGTCCCGAGCTCCCTTGATCAAAGACCGAGCGCCCCGGTCCCCGCGCAGGGCAGCCAGACGGCCGAAGAAATCGGCTGGGAAAATCGCCGGAACACCGGCTATTCCGCCGTAATGGGCGGCGGCGATCGACCGCGGATCGCCTCGCCAGGCCGCGACCAGTTTGCCGATAGCGGCCGCGCCGACCCGCGGCTGATCGGTCAGGCACACGAGGCACGCTGCGGTATCCGGCGGCAGCGCGCCGACCCCCGCGCGTATCGACGTCGCGATGCCTTCTCGCCAGTCGTCGTTGTGAATGACCTCAGCACCCGAACCGGCCAGCGCCTCGACAATCGGCCGATGAATCGCACCCGTCACGACAATGACTCGAGCGCAGTGCTCCGCAGCGGCGGCGGCCGCTTTCCGCACCAGGGGCTCACCGCGAAAGCGCAATAGCTGCTTCGGCTCACCCATGCGCGCCGATGCGCCGCCAGCGAGCACGATACCGATGATGTCAGGTGGTTCATATGCGCCGCTCATGCGGGGCAACATGCCAATGGGTGCCGCCAAGCGCAAGCCGCGGTGAGGTAACGGATCGAAATACACCGTTCATTGACGTAAGATCGTCGCGTCAGGGCGCCACACGCTGCGGCCCTCCGGATCCGCGTTACGAGTCAGGATAATGCCGACAGACACCGAACAGGTACGCACCAAACTGCTCGCCTTCAAGGCCGAGCTGCAGAAGCGTATCGATCGAATCCACAATCACGCGCGCGACCCGCTGAACGCCGACTCGGCCGAACAGGCTGCCGAACTCGGTAACGTTCAGGTCGTGTCGGCGATCGAGAGTGAAGCGATGCAGCAACTGACGGAAATCGAGAACGCGCTGCACCGCCTGGCCGCGGGAAACTATGGAATCTGCACGTCGTGCGGCGAAGACATCAGCCCGCAGCGCCTCGACGCGAGACCCGCCTGCTCCGAGTGCGTCGACTGCGCGGAACTCAGCGCACCGCGCTAACCACGCGCTGCGTCCAGACCTGCGCGGGTCACTTCGCGAACAACTGATCCAGGTCGCTGAACCCCTTGAACTCCAGCGCGTTCCCGGCGGGATCGCGGATAAACAGCGTGCCCTGCTCGCCGGTCTGCCCGCGGAAGCGAACATGAGGCGCGATGACGAACTCGAGCCCGGCGGACGTCAGCCGGTCGGCCAACCGCTGCCAGTCTTCCATATTCAGAACGACGCCGAAGTGCGGCACCGGAACGTCGT
>JBLYYV010000381.1:0-3819 GCA_048550095.1 Gammaproteobacteria bacterium | reverse complement strand
TCCTGTCGCTGGTGTCGGGTCGAATACCCGACCGGCACCGTGCCGAGTTCGCCTTCCGGCTTGCACAATCGGCACTCCGGTACCCGGACTCTCCAAGGAGATCGGAGAGCGCTGGAAACTCTTTTCCGTAGTCCGCGGAGGAAAAGAGTTTCCAGCGGTAGGCCGATCGGTGGTTGTCTTCCGCTGCGATTGCCCGGCGGCGTTCAGCCGAAACGAGAAAGGCCCGCTTGCGGCGGGCCTTTCAGCGAGCTATGGCGTCAAATCACTCGTCGAGCAGGAACGACCGGAGCTGATCGCTTCGCGAAGGATGCCGCAGCTTGCGCAGCGCCTTGGCCTCGATCTGCCGGATGCGCTCGCGGGTTACGTCGAACTGCTTGCCGACTTCCTCGAGCGTGTGATCCGTATTCATGTCGATGCCGAAGCGCATGCGCAGCACCTTCGCCTCGCGCGGCGTCAGGCCGGCAAGCACTTCGCCCGTGGTCTCCTTCAGCCCGGACGACGTAGCAGAGTCGACGGGTGAGGACACGACCGGGTCCTCGATGAAATCGCCGAGATGCGAGTCTTCGTCATCGCCGATCGGGGTCTCCATCGAAATGGGTTCCTTCGCGATCTTCAACACCTTACGCACTTTCTCCTCGGGCATTTCCATGCGCTCGGCGAGTTCCTCGGGTGTCGGTTCGCGGCCCATTTCCTGCAGCATGGTGCGGGAGATACGGTTCAGCTTGTTGATGGTCTCGATCATGTGTACCGGGATACGGATCGTTCGCGCCTGGTCTGCGATCGAACGGGTAATCGCCTGGCGAATCCACCAGGTCGCGTACGTCGAGAACTTGTAGCCACGACGATATTCGAATTTGTCGACGGCCTTCATCAAGCCGATGTTTCCTTCCTGAATAAGGTCGAGGAACTGCAGGCCACGGTTGGTATATTTTTTCGCGATCGAGATCACGAGTCGGAGGTTGGCTTCGACCATCTCCTTCTTCGCACGGCGTGCCTTAGCCTCGCCGATCGACATCCGGCGGCTGATTTCCTTGATCTCGGCGATCGACAGGTAGGAAATCTCCTCGATCATCGACAGCTTGCGCTGCGAACGGAGGATGTCGTCTTTCATGCGCGCGAGAGCGGACGAGTGTTTGCGCTTCGAGCGAATGTGCTTGTCGATCCACTTCGGGTTGGTCTCGTTCTGTGGGAAGCTCGCCAGGAAGTCCTTGCGGGGCATGCCGGCATCGCGAACGCAGATTTGCAGCAGGTGCCGTTCCTGGGTGCGGATCTCGGTCACGGTGCTGCGCAGATGGCCGCACAGCGCTTCGAACAACTTCGGCGCCAGCTTGATCTCCATGATCTCTTCCGCGATCTTGTCACGCGCGCGCTTCGTCTTCGGGTCAGCTGTACCGTCCTTGGCGATGGCGGTCAGGATGCGCTTGTGGCGACGCATGATCGATTTCATGCGCCGTTCGGCTTCAGCCGGATCGGGCCCCGTGTCTTCCTCTTCTTCTTCCTTGTCTTCCTTCGTCTTCGCGCTGGCCGGTATGACTTCTTCCGGCTCGTTCGGATCGACGAAGCCGACGAGCAGATCCTGAAGTCGGCCTTCGCCCACGCGGATGGGCTCCCAGACCAAATCGATCGTTTCGAAGGTCGGCGGGAAATACGCGAGCGCGTTCTTGACCTGGTTCAGGCCTTCTTCGATGCGCTTGGCGATACGAATCTCGCCTTCACGGGTCAGCAGTTCGACCGTGCCCATCTCGCGCATGTACATGCGCACCGGATCGGTCGTCCGCCCGAACTCGCTGTCGACCGTCGCCAGTGCGGCGGCGGCCTCTTCAACGGCTTCGTCATCGTTGACGGCCGCGTCGGACAGGACCAGCGACTCGGCATCCGGCGCCTTCTCGTGCACCGTGATACCCATGTCGTTAATCATGTTGACGATGTCTTCGATCTGTTCCGGATCGACGATGTCGTTCGGGAGATGATCGTTGACTTCGGCGTACGTCAGATAGCCCTGCTCTTTACCGCGAGCGATGAGCACTTTGAGTTGTGATTGTTGTTCGCTGCTGCCGGCAGGCGCTGCCGGAGTTGCTGCGGAATTTTTTGCCGTGGTTTCTTTCACCCGGTGTACCTCACTGGCACGTACATAAACGATCAATTCTACTAAAATCGACGCCTCGGATCCATACCTGTCATTGACTTGACGATCGGAGTTCGCTTCCGTTAACTCATTGAGTTGTATGAGTTTCTTCGCATTTCGACCACATTGCTGCGCCGTCCGGTCCTATGTCGGCCGGCAACGCGCTGACCTTTAAGAGGCGCGGGCGTTTTCGAGCTGCAGGTTGCGGAATTCGTCCTTTTCCGCGTCCGTCAGTCCTTCGGCATTCGCTTTGGCAACAAGTTCCTCGAGCCGTTGCTGAACCTCATGCCTCATTATTCGCTCCAGATTGTCGATCAGTTGCGCTGCGGCGCCTTCCTCGCCGATCAGGATGTCTTCGGCCAGCAATGCCTCGAGGTGCGGGCCTTCCGGGCGTTCGCGAAAGCGCTCGATCAAACCGGCCGGACCGAGACCCGGATGCGCCGCGACCGTGTCGAGCAATTCGCTCAGAAGATCCGCGCCACGCTGACCAGCGCGTGCGAGCTCCTTGGGCGCTGCGACGTCGGTGCAGGCCTGCGGGTAGTTCAGCACGACCTGGATCGCCTGGCGCACCAGGCTCGGTCGGCCGCCCTGCGGGATCCTCGATCGTCTTGGTCTGCGGGCGCGCTCCGGCCCGGTCGGAGTTCGCTCGCCGCCCATCACGCTTTCCAGCGCTGCTCGCCCGAGGCCGACTTCGGTCGCGAGTCGCTCCGTCAAGAGTTCCCGGTAGACGCCGGTCGGCAACAGCGCGATCAGTGGGCGAGCGAGCTCGGCGAGGCGGGCGCGGCCGTCCATCGAATCGATGTCCACCTGCCCGGCCAGTTCGCTGAACAGATAATCCGACAGGGGCATCGTCTGTTCGAGCCGGTCGGTGAAGGCTTCCGCGCCTTCGCGTTGCACGAGCGAGTCGGGGTCTTCGCCATCCGGCAGAAACAGGAACCGGACCTGTCTGCCATCGCGCATCTCCGCCAGGCTGGTCTGCAACGCGCGCCAGGCTGCTTCCCGTCCGGCGCGATCACCGTCGAAGCAAAACACGATTTCCGGGGTTGCGCGAAACAGGCGCCGGAGGTGTTCCGGCGTTGTGGCCGTGCCGAGCGTCGCGACGGCATTCGTAATGCCTTGCTGCGCCAGGCTGACGACATCCATATAGCCTTCGACCACCAGCGCTCGGCCGAGTGTTCGGTGGGCGCGCCGAGCCTCGAATAAACCATAGAGCTCGCGGCCCTTGTGAAACGCCGGAGTCTCGGGGGAATTGAGGTACTTGGGTTCGCCATCGCCCGTGATGCGGCCGCCAAAACCGACGACGCGGCCGCGGCTGTCTCGAATCGGGAAGATGATGCGTTCGCGAAAACGGTCGTAGTAGCCGCCGCTATCGCGCTCGGCGATCAGTCCGGCGGATTTCAGGTTGCGGCGCGTCTCGTCACGCTCGTCAAAGTGCCGCAACAGGTAGTCCCAGCCTGCCGGCGCATAGCCGATGCCGAACGTCGCGACCGTCTCTCCGGTCAATCCGCGGTTCTTGAGGTAGTCGATGGCTGGTTGGTCGTCTTTCAGTGCTTGCCGGTAGATTTCCGCGGCGCGGTTCAGCACATCGTAGATGGGTGCGACCGGCGTGCGCTGCTCGGCGGTTTCGTCGCGCGGCACCTGCAGGCCCATCGATTGCGCGAGTTCCTCGACGGCTTCGGGGAATTCGAGGCGGT
>JBLYYV010000380.1:0-7348 GCA_048550095.1 Gammaproteobacteria bacterium | reverse complement strand
TGATTGCGACACTCGGGTGGCGCGGCTTTGCTGTCGTCTGGGTGCCGCTCGTGTATCTGTTCTTCATGATTCCCTTGCCGGCTTTTATCTATCAGGGTCTGTCCAGCGAACTCCAGCTGATCTCATCCGAGCTTGGCGTTGCCGTAATCAGGTTTTTCGGCATCAGCGTTTTCCTCGAAGGCAACGTCATCGATCTCGGGATCTACCAGCTCCAGGTTGCCGAAGCCTGCAACGGGCTCCGCTACCTGTTCCCGCTGATGAGTTTCGGCTTCCTGTGCGCGGCGATCTACAACGGCCCATGGTGGCAGCGTGCCGTCATCTTCCTGTCAGCTATCCCGATCACGATCCTGATGAACAGTTTTCGGATCGGCGTGATCGGCGTACTGGTCAACGCCTATGGCATCGAGCAGGCAGAAGGCTTTCTGCATTATTTCGAAGGCTGGATCGTCTTCATGGCCTGCGTTGGACTGTTGTTCCTGGAGATGTGGGTCTTCGCGAAGATGCGCGGCAAGAAACTGATGGAGATCTTTGGTCTGGATATCCCGCCGACGGAGACGTTAAAGAACCTGCTCCCGACGAGGCTACAGCCGCAGCTGGTAGCTTCGGCCGTGGTGCTCGGGCTCGGCGTCGTCATGGCCTTCAGCATTCAGTCGCGCGAAGTACAGATACCCGATCGCGATCCGTTCACGACATTTCCGCTGGTGTTCGGGCCATGGACCGGCCGCGATAGCCTGATTGATGACCAAAGCGTGCTGGACTCGCTCGCGGCGGATGATTATCTGCTGGCGCAATACAGGAATACAGAAAACGGCAGCAACGTCGGCTTGTGGATCGCGTATTACGCGGAGCAGCGCAAGGGCCGCGCCGTGCATTCCCCGCGCGCCTGCCTGCCGGGTGGTGGGTGGAAGATCGAATCTTTCGGTTTGCACACGCTCGAGGACGTCGGGCCCAACGGCGAGGACTACACGATCAATCGTTCCGTCATCGCCAAGGGGGATATGCGCCAGCTCGTGTATTACTGGTTCGTCGAACGCGGTCGTATCCAGACCAACGAATATGCGGTCAAATGGCAGATCTTCTGGGATGCGCTGACATTGAATCGGACTGAGGGTGCGCTGGTGCGCGTGACGACGTTCGTGCCGGACATCGCGTTAATGGAAGAGTCCGAGGCGCGACTCGAGGAGTTCGTTCGGGCCCTGGATCCGAAGCTGGCGTATCACCTGCCGCAGCGGGAGACGACGTTCAAGCAAGCGCGAGGTGAGGTGGAGGCGTTGCCGGCGCTCTAAGCGCGGGGCACTGATCTAGAGTCTGCACTTTGGGGAGCCCGATTCCCCGGGCCGCGTCACGGGAACGGGCTCGCCCGCCGCGATGAACCCGGCCACCCGCCCAAGCAAACCCTCCAGCCAATACATCTCCCGCCCGACATTCTCGTAACGCGTCAGCATCTCGTGCGGCACGTCTTCGGGCAGGAAGCACAGCGAGATGTTTTCTCGTTCGGCTTCTCCGTTGGCCAGTTCATCCATCTTCCCGTTGCTGACGTATTTCTCGTCGCCCGCCCCGATAATCTGGACCCGCATCGGCAGCTCGGTGTCGGCCAGCAACTCGTCATTCCGATCTCCGATCTCGACCAGTGCGACCGTATGGTCCAGCCGGTAGTCGCAGAAGCCCGCTCGACCGGCTTCCGTCCAGCGCTTGCATTCGTCGCGAATGCCGAACGGCTTGACGGTCATCTCCCGAACCCCTGGTGTGCGGCCGAGCACCTCGACCGCGCCGCTGACGAACCCGCCGCCGGCGATCGCCAGCATCGGCGCGAGTAGCAGCATCCGGTCGTAGCGTTCGGGTGATCGGAGCGCCGCGTGCAGCGCCATCGCGCCGCCGAGCGAGAATCCCACCACGACCTTCGTGCCGCTGCTTTTCGCCATGATGTCGTTCATGCGCGCCGCGAATTCCGCGTAGCGCGTCCAGGTCGCGCCGTCCGGGACGCGCGACAAGTCCTCGGTGCCGTCGGCTGCCGGGACCATGCCGTGGCCCGGGGACAGCGGCAGCAGTACGTCGAACCCCGCCGCGGAGACGATCTCGGCGACTTCGAAGAACTGCTGCGGACACCCGCCGAAACCATGAAACATGACGACCGCGCCGCGTCGCTCGACCGCCGGATTCGCCGCATACATTCGCGGCACGCAATCCGGCTGTCGCGGGGTGGCAATCGTGTCTTCGACGTAGCCTTGCCATGCCATCGCGAAATGTGCGTCGGCGGCGGTTGCCGCGGATGAGATTGCCACGAGGGTCAGAATCGTGATCGTCAGGCGCATAGCGCGGCTACGGTACCCGGACACCCGCTTCGATTACAATGCCCGGGTGCCGGGAATGCCGGCAGGGGCCAGGTGCCGGTTCTCCCGTGCGTGTTCGTTCGCCGGCATGCGGCGCGAGTATGGAATTCTGACCTCGATTCTTTTTAAGAAGGACAAGAAAACATGGATCATTCCGCCCTGCGCGAAGCTCTGGCCGCCATCGTCGGCCCCGACCACGTCCTGACCGACGACGAGTCGCGCACATTCTTCTCGACCGATGTATTCCGCCAGGCCGATGAACTGGCTGCGGTTGTCGTCCAGCCGGGGTCCGTAGATGAGTTGCAAGCGCTCGTCAGGGTCTGCGCGCAGCACAAGGCACCCATGGTGGTGCGCGGCGGCGGCGCTTCGTATACGGACGGCTACCTGCCAACGAAGCCCGGCACCGTGTTGTTCGAGATGTCGCGGCTGAAGGGCATCGAGATCAATGCGCAGAACATGACCGTGACCGTAGAGCCCGGCGTGACCTGGTCCGAGATGTACGAGGCCGTATCCAAGTTAGGGCTGCGCACGCCGTTCTGGGGCCCGTTCTCGGGCCTGGTGGCGAGCGTCGCCGGCGGTATGTCGTCCTACGCCGTCAACTACGGCTCGGGCCTGTACGGCGTCTCGGCGGAGTCCCTGACGGGCATGGACGTGCTCCTGGCCAATGGTGACTTGGTCTCGACCGGCTCCGGCGGCGGGGAGGGGCACTTGCCGTTCTTCCGCTACTACGGCCCGGATCTCGCCGGCCTGTTCGTCGGCGATGCCGGCGCGCTGGGCATCAAGGCGCGCATCACGCTGCGCCTGATCAGGAAGCCGGAGGGTTTCGCGGCCGCTTCCTACGGCTTCCCGGACGGCGAGAGCTGCCTCGACGCGCTGATGGAGACGGCCAAGCTCGGCGTCGTCGCGCAAAATTTCGGCCTCGATCCGCGTCAGCAGAAGACGGCGCTGACAGAGATGGAGTCCAAGAGCCCGATCGACGCCGCGATGACGGTCATGAAATCAGCCCGCAACCCGCTCGACGGCGCCTTCCAGGTCGCGAAGATGGGCCTGGCCGGCCGGAACTTCCTGAAGAACGCCGTGTATTCGGCCCATATCAGCACCGAGGGGCTGACGAACGCCGAGGCACGCGACAAGCTTGCCGAGGTCCGCAAGGTCGCCGGCCGCTATGGCGCCGAGGTCGCCAATTCGATCCCGACGTTTTTCCACGCGCAGCCGTTCATGCAGCTGACCCCGATCCTCGGTCCCAATGGCGAGCGCTGGAAGCCGACCCACGGGGTGCTGCCGTTCTCCAGCGTCAAGCAGCACCACGCCGATTTCGAGGCGTTGCTGGATGAGTACCGCGAGCGCATGACGACGCACAAAGTCACGCTCACCCGCATGCTGATGTCCTTCAGCAGCCATTGCTTCATTTACGAGCCGACCTTCCTGTGGGAGGACGAGCAGACGATCTACCACAAGCGCGTCTTCCCGCCCGAGCTGCTGCCCAACAAGCCCGTGCATCCGGCGAACCCGGAGGGCCGGGCGTTGGTCAAGGAGATAAAGGGGCGCATCAGCGAGTTGTGCGTCAAGAACGGAGCCAGCCATATGCAGGTCGGCAAGGACTACCCGTATCTCAAGACGCGGACACCGGAGGTGGCAGGGCTGGTGCGGGCGCTGAAAGAGACGCTCGACCCGGACGGTTTGATGAATCCGGGCGCGCTCGGGCTCGGCTGAGTCGGTCGGCGCGGCGCGAATCTATTGAAGATTATTTCTGGAAAATAGCTGTAATAAGCTGTTTTAAATAAACTAATAAGCAGGATTTGTCGACGTGTTCTGGTGCCTAGTTCAGCGTCGCCGGATCCCGCCCATCGCCGATCGGCGGCTTCTCGCGCTCCCGGCGCAGCAGCCCGAGGCGTTCACCGGTCGCCTTGACCCGCACCAGTTCGCTGAACATCGCGACGATCAGGCTCGCGCAACCGGCGGCGTCGGCCGCCGACATCTTCCGCACGGAAGCCACGACCGGGCTTTCCTGTCCCATCGGCTTGGCGCTGTGCATCTGGCGACGCAGCAGCTCGAAACGAGGGCGGATGGCTTCCGGAATTTCGTCGTCGGAGATCATGACGAGGTTGTCACCATAGGCCGTCGCGAGGCGCCGCTTGATCGGCCCGTCGCCGGAAAGCGTGCGGACTGCGGCATAGAACTTATCGGAAAACTGGCACATTGGACCCTGCTTTTTTGTTAGTTTTTTTGGGGTCGCTGCGGATCAGCGCGGCGGCGGACCAATTATGCTCACAATATATAACGATCTCCATAAATATCAAGGACTCCTCGCTCATTTTGCACGTTGTTCCCGCGCTGGAACGCGCAGGTGACGCTTAGATTCGTTCACTGGGCCATGTTGTTGTCGCTGGTCGCGCTGTGGGGCTCGTCCTATTTGATGATCGAGATCGCGCTGACGGTCTGGCGCCCCGCGGAAATCGCCGGGCTGCGCGTTGCGACCGCGGCCGTTGCGCTGGCGGTGGTGATCTTGCTGCGCCGCGAACGGCTCCCGTCGGACTGGCGACACTGGCGCCTGCTGGCGGTCATCGCGGTCGTCGGGAATTGTCTGCCGTTCTTCCTGATCTCCTGGGGGCAACAGCACCTCGAGTCCGGGCTGGCCGGTATCCTGGCCGCCAGCACGCCGCTATTCGTGCTGGTGCTGGCACATTTCGTCCTCGACGATGAGCCGCTCGGGCGTCGCCACATCGTGGCGTTCATGGTGGGTTTCGCGGGCATCATCGTCCTGATGGGGCGAGATTCCCTGGCCGCCCTCGGCGGTTCCGGCGACCGGCTGCTGGCCCAGCTCGCCATTCTGGGTGCCGCCGCCGGTTATGCCGTCGCGACGGTCATGGCGCGCAAGTTGCCCGGGGCGTCGGCCGTCGTCACGGCCACGGGCGTCATGCTGGTCGGGACGCTGCTGATGGCGCCCTATGTCGCGGCGGGCGTGGGGCGGCTCGGCATCGATTCCCTCGGGGCTGCGGCCGCGGTGGGGTTCGTCGGCATACTCGGCACCGGTATCGCGTCAATCGTCTATTTCAGGCTCGTCGCCGAAACCGGGGCACGATTCACGTCCATGCTGAATTACCTCGTGCCGGTCTGGGCCGTCGCGCTGGGCGCCGCGGTGCTCGGAGAGACATTGCCGATATCGGCATGGCTGGGTGCGGCGATGATCCTGGGTGCCCTGGTGCTGGTGGCGCGCGCCGGAACTCTGCCGATAAAAAACCTTAAGAAAGTCTCTTAAGCTATTGTTTTAAAGAATCTTAAAACATCTGGTTTTCGGGTGTGGGCCCGAAGTACATTTCGAATCCGGCGCCGATGCCGATATTCGCTTCGCGGTCTTCGTCCATGAAATACTTCGGCCACGTGACGCCGCCGATCAGTTCGATGAACAGCCAGTCGCGCAGCACGCGCTGCCGGTAACGCATCTCGAATCCGTAGTTGTTCAGAGATTCTTCGGCCTGGGTCTCGCCCACGACGAGGGCGCGGTAGGTGATCGCCCGCCGGTTCGACAGCGCCTGAAACAGGAACAGGGAGCTCTCCCATTCGAGCCCCTCGACGGGGTCCCCGGTCGCGACATTGCCGAAGTTCGCCCAGCGCAACATCAGGTGATCTTTCAGCATTTGATCGATGTCGATGTGCAACGTCGTGCCGAGGCGCTCCTCCGTTCTCCAGTAAACGATCGGCCGCACTGACAACATCGTCGATTCGGTCAGCGCAAAGTGCTTGCGATAGCGCAGCTTGATGTAGGGCTCCGGCGGCCAGCGCACCTTTGCGCCGACGCTGAGCTTGAAGCCCTTCTTCTTTTTGCCGGTGAAGCCGAGGCCGACCAGGAACGAGTCGTCGTCGATGCGGGTGAAGTTGCCCGGGATCGTGTCGAACTGCGTGGCGCGTTCTTCGATCATCTCCTCTTCGTCGCCCCGGCCGATCATGAAGCTGGCTCGGTCCCGTGCCGACGGCATAGCGAATTTCGCGCGGAACCGCAGGCTCGGGTCGAAGCCGTCGCGCTGGTCCCAGAAAGCACCGAGTCCCACGCGGCCGTGGGTCTCCCCGGTGCGTTCGTCGTTGCGGGGGGTGCCGAAGAAACCGTCGAACCACATGGCGGTGCGGCAGGTCGTCTCGTAGACCCACTCCTGGGTGCCGTCCAGCCAGCCCAGCGTGTCGTCCTGCTCGCAAGGATCGGAAGCGTCACCGCCATCGGTGGCTGCCGTGCCGCTCGCGATGGTGGCGTCGTCCGGGCCGACGTCGTCCATCAGCTCGACATCGACGTCGGCGGCTTCGCTACCCAGTGCGTCCGCGGCGGGTTCGGGCTGCGGGGGTTCTTCGTCTACGCTCCCGGATTTCGATGCGCAACCGGCGCACAGCAGTGCGCCGATGGCCGCAATGACCATCCACTGTTGACGCCCCAACTTCAGACCCATGCAAAAGATTCTAGCGAAAAAAAAGCGCCGGCAGAGCCGGCGCTTTCACACTCTCGATCATGCAGGTCGTTGGATCAGAATTGCAGCGACGCCTCGATACCCCAGCGGGCGAGTGTGCCCGGGTGTATGAACGAGCCACCGAATTCCGGTGCCGGAATGATCTCCTGCAGCCAGGCTTCGTCGCCGATGTTGCGGCCGAACGCCACGAGCGACCAGTTCTCGCCACCGACGCCTAGGCGCGCGTTGACGAGCCAATATGCGTCGCGCTCCGTCGGCGTGTATTCGCCCGTGGCGAAGTTGGCAGCTGCGCCCGTGGGCCGCTCCTGGTTCTGCACGGCATGGAACCACGTCTTGCCGACGCCGGTGAAGTCCAGCGAGCCGAGCAGGAACAGGCTGCGGGACATCGGGATCCGCATGTCGCCGCCGGCATTGAATGTCCAGTCCGGCGTGTACGGAGAACTGTTGCCGACCGTGTCCGGGCGGACGGAGTTCGCCTTGATCTCGCTGTCCAGGAAGTTACCGCCGGCGAAGAGGTTCACCGTGTCGGTCGGCGACCACTGGCCGCTCAGCTCGATACCGGTG
>JBLYYV010000379.1:0-6696 GCA_048550095.1 Gammaproteobacteria bacterium | reverse complement strand
GCTGTGAGTCGCCATCTGACGCGGCATCCTGTTGTTCCGATTCCGACGGTTGCGATTGATCGCCCTGCTGCTCCGACTCGCCGTCGCCCTGCTGTTGGCGTTGCTGTTTCTGCTCTTCCTGCAGGAGGTCGCGATTGTGGCGCGCATCGCGATGCTCGGGATCCTGGTCGAGAACCTCGTCATAAGCCGCGATGGCCTCGGCGTACCGGCCGAGCCGCGCCAGCGCGTTACCGCGATTGTAGGTCGCATCGAGCCCATCAAGTTCCGCCAGTGCCGCCACGCTTTTTTCGTAGTCACCGGCGCGGTAGGCCGCAGCGCCTTTCCACTCCGGATCTTCGAACAATTCGGCGGCCCCGGCGGCATCGTCTCGTTCGATCAGCTTCGCGGCGCGCTGGTCCGGGCGCGACCACAGGTCGTCCCAGTCGAATGCCTCGGCCGGCCGCAACGGCAGGAACGCCGCGAGCAGCCACACGGCGACGACGCCGCGCCGAAACGCGAGCGCGAACAGCGGCAGCAGGGGTAGTAACAACCACGGCCCTTCCTCGCGCCACTGGTCGGCCTCGAGCCCGGTCTCCTCGGTTTCGGCCCTGCGGACCTCGACATCGGCCAGCAGCCGATCGACGTCCGCCTGGTCGTTCGTCATGCGCTGGTTAATCCCGCCACCCGCGGTCGCTACCTCGCGAAGTCCGCGTTCGTCGAGCCGGGCGAGCACGATCGACCCGTCGCGCCGTTTGATGAAACCGCCGTTGCCGGGAATCGGTCCGCCGTCCTCGGTCCCGACGCTCAGCACGGAGACGCGATACCCGGATTCCCGCAGGTTCGAGGCCGCCGAGCCGTCGCGGCCCGGCTCCAGGCCATCGGTCACCAGCAGAACCCGGCCGCCGATCGCCCCCGCTTGCCGGAGTAACTCGCCCGCCTTGTCGAGCGCGCGGTCCGCCCGGCTGCCCTGACTCGGCATCAAAGCAGTGTCCAGCGCCGGTAGCTGCGACGCGATGGTCCGGGTGTCGTCCGTCAGGGGGCTCACGACATACGGTTCCGCCGCATACACGATCAAGGCGGATTGACCCTCGTCGCGACGCGCGAGGATGTCGCTGATCTTGTAGCGCGCGCGCGCCAACCGGGACGGCTTGACGTCGGTCGCATCCATCGAGCGCGACAGATCGAGTGCGATCACGAGCGCATCCTGACTTCTGAACACCGGTTGCGGCATGCGCTCCCATGCGGGGCCCGCCAGCGCCAGGATCATCAACGTGCCCGCAATGCCGAGCGCAACCGTCAACACGCGACGCGTTCCGTGACCGGCGCCGATCAGCACATGCGGCATCAGCGCGGGATCGATGACATTCCGCCAGCGTTGCATCGCGAAGCGGCGCCGCGCGAACCAGAACAGGAACATGCCCAGCGGCACGAGCGCGAGAAGCCAATAAGGACGAATGAGATGAAAGTCTGCAAACATGTCAGATCGTCCGCTGCCTGAGCTTGATCGTCACCAGCGCCGCGAAGAGCACGAGCGCGCCGGCGAGCGGCCAGTAAAACAGGGCCGCGACCGGGCGAAACGTCTCGGGATCCTGCTCGACGGGTTCGAGTTCATCGAGCAGCCGATAGATGGCCTCGAGCTCAGCCGTGTCACGCGCACGGAAGTAGCGGCCGCCGGTCCGATCCGCGATGGCCTGCAGCGTCGCCTCGTCGAGGTCCGACGACGGGTTGACGCGACGCGTGCCGAACAGCCCGCGCACGAGCATCTCGTCCGCACCGATGCCGATCGTATAAATCGTCAACCCTTCCCGGGCTGCCAGTTCCGCCGACTGCAGCGGGTCGACCTCGCCGGCCGTGTTCGCTCCGTCGGTCAGCAGCACCAGCACGCGGCTACCCTCGCCTTTGTTACGCAAGCGCTTGACGGCCAGACCGATCGCGTCGCCGATCGCGGTCGCCCTTCCGGCCAGGCCGATCTGCGCCTCGTCCAGGAGCGTCCAGACGGTTTCACGATCGAACGTCAGTGGCGTCTGCAGGTACGCCTGCTCGCCGAACAGGATCAGCCCGATGCGGTCGCCTTCGCGCCGGGCGATGAAGTCTTCCGCAACCCACTTCGTCGCCGTGAGTCGGTCGACCCACTGGCCCTGAATCTGAAAATCGCGTTCCTGCATGCTTTGCGACAAGTCGACGGCCAGCAAGACGTCCCGGCCGGATACGGGCAGCGCCACGGGATCGCCGAGCCATTGCGGCCGCGCGCTGGCGGCGACGATCAGCAGCCATGCGGCGGTCGCCAGCAGCAGCGGCCACTGCCGGTGACGCAGCCGTGCCGACTCGCCCGGGCGCGCCAGTTCCCTGAGGAAAGGGATGCGCAACGCGGCGCCTTGCGCGGGCTCGGCCGGCGGGAGCCAGAATCGCAGCAACAGTGGCAACGGCAAGACCAGAAACATCCAGGGCCAGGCAATCTGTATCACCGCGCATGCTCCACTCGATGCGTCACCGCGGCGAGCCAGCGGGTGCAATTCGACAGCATGCGTTCGGCGTCTTCGCGGCCCATTTGATCACCGGATCGATAGGGGCCGGCGATCAGCAACGCGGCGTCCGCCGCGAAGAATTCAGCGCCGGCGAGTTCGTCCAGGAAACGAATCCAGCGTTCACCGGTCACGCCCGCCGCCGCTTCGCGCGACGCGAATGACATGCCCGCGCGCCGCAACCAGGTCGAGAGGTCCGCCAGCAACCGCTGCGTGTCGGCGTGCTCCGCCCACGCCAGCTGCAATCTGTCCAAGTCGCGCCTGGCAATGGTGGTCGGCGAAGTGCGACGCCGCGCGCGCCTCTGTAGCCAGGTCATCACCGCAAACGCGACGATCAACACCAGCGCGCAAACCAGCCACCATCCGATCGCAGGAGGCCACCACGCTACCGGCTCCGGCAGGTGAATATCGCGAAGCAGCAGGTCTTCCGGCGGCGTCATCGGCGCGGGCCACCCAGCCCCTGCTGCAGGACGCGCAGCGGATCCTCGTCCGTGCGACAGGTCAGGAACGACATGCCGTACCGCCGGGCGAGCGCACCGATATGAGCCGTCCGCGCCGCGAATCGTTGCGCGTACAACGCGCGATACTCAGGGTCGGTGGCGTCGAGCACGAATTCGTCTTCGCCGTCGCTGAGCCGGTAGCTGCCAGGCGGCGGCAGTTCGCGCTCCAGTTCGTCGTAGATCAGCATCGACAGCACTTCGCTGCGTCGTGCGATCTGCGTCAGGTTCGCCTCGGCGACGGCATCGAAATTCGCGAAGTCGGTCAGCAGAAACACGAGGCTGCCCGGACGGACGACCCGGCGCAGGCGAATCATCGCATCGCGGGTCGAGCGCTCGTCGTCGACCTGCGGCCCCAGCCGATCCCACGCGGGATGCTCGGCGAGTCGCCGGATGAGGTACAGGACGGCGGCCTTGCCGCGACCCGGCTTGATCTCCTCATGCGTACCATCGGAGAACAGCACGCCGCCGATCCGATCACCATGCCGGCTCGCGGCCCAGGCGATCAGTGCCGCGGCCCGCGCCGCGATCACCGCCTTGTAGGCGGTCCGCGTGCCGAAGAACATTCGCTGGCGCAGGTCCACCCAGACGAACACCGGGCGTTCGCGTTCCTCTCGAAACAGCTTGGTAAACGGTTTACCGGTACGCGCCATGACGCGCCAGTGAAGATTACGTACGTCGTCGCCGGGCTGGTACGGCCGCGACTCGGCGAATTCCATGCCGCGGCCCTTGAAACGGGAGAGATACTCCCCGGATACGTGCGCCCGGATGGCACGCGTGCCCAGCGACAGTCCGGCCGCCGATCGATTCAGCGCGACCAAGCCCGGCACGGAAACGCGCACGGCATCATCGGACTCGGTCGCGATCTCGCTCATCGAACGTACTTCACCAGGTTCGACTAAAACTATGCTCAGGGCACGGCGATCCGCGCGATCAACTCGCCGATGACGCGATCGGCCGTCACGCCTTCGGCCTCGGCTTCGAATCGCAGGATCAGCCGATGACGCAGCACGTCATATGCGACGGCCTGGATATCTTCCGGCGCGACATAGTCGCGTCCGGCCAGCCATGCGTGAGCGCGCGCGCAGCGATCGAGGTTGATGGTGGCCCGCGGACTCGCCCCGTACTGCAGCCATTCGGACAGATCATCGCCATACGCGCCGGCATTGCGCGTCGCCAGCACGAGCTCGATCAGGTACGCCTCCAGCGGGTCCGCCAGGTGCAGATTCAGCACCTCGTGTCGTGCCGAGAAAACCTCCGCCTGGGAGACCGGCGCGGAAACCGTTGCCTCACTATCGCGATCGGCCTCGTCACGGTTCAGATGCAGTATCGCTTTCTCCTCGGCCGCGTCCGGATAACCGATATTGACGTGCATCAGAAAGCGGTCGAGCTGAGCCTCGGGCAACGGATAGGTCCCCTCCTGCTCGATCGGGTTCTGCGTCGCCATGACCAGGAATAGTCGCGGCAACACGTAGGTTTCCTTGCCGACGGTGATCTGGCGTTCTGCCATCGCCTCGAGCAGCGCAGACTGCACCTTGGCCGGCGCGCGGTTGATCTCGTCCGCGAGCACCAGGTTGTGGAACAACGGGCCCTGTTGAAACACGAAGCTGCCGTCCTGTGGGCGGTAGATATCGGTGCCCGTCAGATCCGCCGGCAACAAGTCCGGCGTAAACTGAATGCGGTGAAACTCACCCTCGATGCCGTCGGCCAGCACCTTGATGGCGCGCGTCTTCGCCAGGCCGGGGGCACCCTCGACGAGCAGGTGACCGTCGGCCAGCAATGCGATCAGCAGCCGATTGACGAGCGTTTCCTGGCCGACGATGCGCCGGCCCACGAAGGTTTTGAGTCTGGTCAGCGCTTCGAGTGACATCTGAACTCCCTTGCAAGCAGGTATCCATTGGATGCCCGGCGCGCGCGCAGCGTCGCACGCGGTTTACATCAAGCGCGGAATGATCGCCCGATACGGGGCGTCTGCCAAGGCCATCAGGAAATCGACCGGGCACGCTGCAGCGTGCCCGACCGGGTCTATTCCTCGAACTGGAACGTCAGCTTGGTCTGGACGTCGTGAACTTCGACCGGATTGCCGTCGATGACGCGCGGTTTGTACTTGAACTTCAACGCCGCCTGCACCGCCGCGCGGTTGAAGATCGCGTTGGTTGACTCGACGATGACGCAATCCTTGACCGTTCCGGTCGTCGTCACTGTGAAGCTGACGATGACGTAGCCTTCGAGACCCAGCACCGCGGCCTGGCGCGGATACAAGGGCACCACGCGCACGATCGGCATGTACTCTGCATCGGACATACCATAGTCGCCGAGGTTGGAGCTGACCCCGAAGCCGCCGACATTGACGTCCATGAGGCTCTGCTGATCGAGCCCGATATCGATGGCACCGACGTCAGTTTCCCTGTCGATCTTCTGGGTAACCGTCTGCGGCTTGACCTCCGGCATGATCTTTTGTGGCTTCTCTTCGCGCCTCTCGATCTGCTCGGGGCGCTTGATACGAACGAACTCGGCCATAGTGACGGGACTAGAGTCGGTGAGCGCCTTGCGGCCCGTCTCGATCAGCGTTTGCATCAGGAACAACAGCGACGCGGTAATGAAGAAGGACGCGACCAGCGCGACGAACATACGCACGGGTGACGGTGCCCAGGGAACCAGCGGACCGCTGATCTGGGCCGCGGACAGGTGATGCTGCTGCAGGGATTTCTCCTGACCCTGCGCGAGCCGCGCCAGCGCCGCGGCCGGAAATATCCCGCTCAGGGCGCCGACCATGCCGGCCATCGTCGGCATCGTGGCGCGTGCCACGCCACCGGCCATTGCGCGCGGCGAACTGCTGCCCATTGCCGCCATGACGTCGAAGATCACGATCATGCCGGTGACCGTGCCGAGCAGGCCGAGCAACGGACACAGCCTGGAAAACGTCCGGATCAACTCGACGCCGCCCTCCATGTGCTGCGACAGGCGCGAGACTTCCGCATCGTAGATCGCCCGGGATGCCCACGATTTCGGGTCTTCCCGTGCTTCCCATTTAGCCAGCCCCGCCTTCATGCGGGTGCGATTTTCGGTCGACAGGTAGAGCACGCGCTCGATGATGACGATCCACATGGCAAAGATCACCCAAGCGATGACGACGATCACCGGCCCCCCGCGATCCAGGAACTCCCGAATCGTTTCCCAAATTGCGTACACGCCTACCCCCCCGAATCGTTTACGTTGTTTTCCAGAAAGACTTGATTATGGGCATATCTATACAGTCGTCAAAGGTACCCATCTATCAGGGATAACCGCAAGGACCGCTGTGTGATTCCGAACGGTGCGACGGCTCTGGCGGTCGGGGCCGCTTCGGTCGCTGCTTCAGGCCCGCCCGCGCCACATGCGCCGCAGGATTCCGTCCCCGGCGACGAACTGGTGCCACAGTGCGCCGACGACGTGCAGACTCAGGACAACGCCTCCGATGCGCCACAGGCTGCGATGGATTTCGGCGAAGAACGGATAATCGAACGGGTCGCCCTCGCTGACCTGCGGCACGATGCGCGGTACGCTGTCGTAGCCGAAGAAGAAGATCGGAAACTCCCCCTCGTATGCCGACAGCGCCGCCCAGCCACTCAGCGGGTAGACGACAAGGATCGCATAGAGAAAAACGTGTGTCAGGCGGGCCAGGTAGCGCTGATAAGCCTGCAAACTGTCGGGCAGCT
>JBLYYV010000378.1:0-4618 GCA_048550095.1 Gammaproteobacteria bacterium | reverse complement strand
GGCGAGGAATTGCGAAGCTACCCGCTCGAGGGGTTCGGCTGGTCCGTCGTCGCGCTTTCTGCTTCAGAGGATTATGCGTACGTCGGCAACTGGTTCACCGGGCAACTCGGTAAGCTGTCCATGGAGAGCGGGCGGTTCGAAGCGATGACCGACGTCTGCGAAAAGTGCATGGCGGGTATCGCCGTGTATACGGGAGCGAAGCAAGCCGACTGAAGCAT
The DNA here is from genome assembly GCA_048550095.1 of Gammaproteobacteria bacterium. Lineage (GTDB taxonomy): Bacteria > Pseudomonadota > Gammaproteobacteria > Steroidobacterales > SMWD01. Next base: position 4,400 of record JBLYYV010000378.1, on the reverse strand, counting down.
TTCGGAGGGACAAGTCATGTCGACAGCTACCAGGGTGCTGGCCATCAACGGGTCGTATCGTGACGACGGGATCACCGATCAGGCGCTGTCCGTCGCTATCGACGCGCTGCGATCCGCAGGCGCGGTTGTGGACACCGTGTTGCTCCGCGAGCAACACATCGAGTTCTGCCTGAACTGTCGCGCCTGCACGCAGGAGCCCGGCGACGCGCCCGGGCGTTGCGTGCTCGACGACGGCATGCGCGCGCTCGTCGAGCGGATCGAGCAGGCGGATGCGTATCTCATTGCGGCGCCGACGAATTTCGGCTCCGTGACGGCCGTATTCAAGCGCTTCATGGAGCGGCTGATTGTCTATGGGTATTGGCCGTGGGGCGCGATGGCGCCGAAGATGCGCAAGGCAAACGCGCCGAAAAAGAAGGCGCTGCTGATATCGTCATGCGCGGCGCCCGGTTTCCTTGGCCAGCTGCTGTATACGACCCCGAAGCAGCTGAAAATGGCCGCGAGCACGATTGGAGCCGAACCGGTCGGCACCGTCACCACCGGGATGATCTCGCATCAACCCGATGCGCGCTTGCCCGACAAGATGCAGCAGCGCGTGAGGAAGCTGGCGGCCCGGTTGACGTAGTGCGGAGCATGGATATTTCGAATAACGGAGGCTGCGATGATCGATCTTTCAATGCTGTCATGGCCGGCGATTCTCGCCGCCACGATCGCCGCGATGGCGATCGGCGCGCTCTGGTATTCGCCGATCCTGTTCGGCAACGCGTGGCTCGCGGCGCTCGGCAAGACCGAAGCTGAGTTGCAATCGCCGGGCGCGGCGATGGCGGGCAGTGCCTTTGCCGCCGCCGTGTCGGCGCTGTCCTTGGCGGTGATCGCCGCCGGGGTTGGGGCGACCAGCGTTGTTTCCGGTGCTGCGATCGGCGCACTCTGCGGCTTCGGACTCGTCGCGACCGCGATGCTGTCCGACAGCCTGTTCTGCGGTTGGGGCTGGAAACTGTATTTCATCCAGGCGGGTTATCGCGTCGTGTACCTGGTCGTGATCGGCGCAATCGTCGGCGGCTGGCCCTGGTAACGCGCACCGAACGTGGAAGGCCCCACATTTCAATACTTCGCATGGGCATGCTCGCTTGGCGCCCTGAGTGCGGCGTCGCTGCCGCTCGGGTCATGGATCGGACTGCGGTTCCGTTTCGGGCCCGGCCAACTCTCGGTGCTAGCCGCTTTCGGCGCAGGCGCGCTGCTGGCGGCACTGTCCGTCGAGTTGATCGCGCCGACGACGCTCGAACTCGTCGGTGAGGGTAGTCGCGCGCATGCGCAACCGCCGTTCTTTGCGATGATCGTCGGCTGTGTGATCGGCGGTCTCGTCTATGTGGCGCTCGACTACGCCGTCAATCAACAGGGCGGTTTCCTGCGCAAGACCTCGACGGTGCTGCGCTACTACCGCAAACTCAATCGCCGCGAGCAGGAGGAAGTTCTCGAAAAAATCGCGAGCAATCCGCTGCTACGCACTTTTCCTTCGGAACATGTCGAGACGCTGATGTCGGTGCTCGAACCGGTCGCGTTCAGGGACGGCGATACGATTGTCGAAGAGAATGAACCCGCCGATGCGGCCTTCGTCATCCTCGACGGACGGATCGACGCGACGCGGGCGGGCGAGCGTGTTGCCGAGATCGGCCCCGACGAGATTATCGTTCCCCTGATGCCGATGATCATGAATACGCCAATCGTCGCAACGGGAATCGCGCAAGGCGACGTAAATTGCTTGCGCATCAGCCGTCGCGGGTTCGATCAGCTCCGCAGCCTGTCGCCCGAGTTCGATCGGGGCTGTCGCCAGATCGCGGCCGAGCGGCTCGAGGGTATCCGCGACGTCTTGACCGTGGAGAGCTCGAAAGCGTTCGATTGGCTGGACGAAGCCAAGGACTCGCTGATCGCGGACACGGAAATTCCCGAGCCGCCGGTGTTGAGGCGCATCAAGAACGAGCATCACGGGGCGCCGCTGGCCGTATGGCTCGGCATTCTGCTCGACGGCATCCCGGAGAGCCTCGTGATCGGCGCCGGCATGCTGGGCATTCTGACGGCCAAGCTCGCGGCGACCGGCAGCGTGTCGTTCATCGACGTAATCCCGTTCACGCTGGTCGCGGGCCTCTTCCTGTCGAACTTTCCGGAGGCGCTGTCGAGTTCCGCGAACATGCTCTCGCAGGGCTGGAATAAGAACCGAATATTCCTGATGTGGCTCTCGCTGATGCTGATCACGGCGGCCGGCGCCGGGATCGGTTACCTGCTCGCGGGGGTTCTGGATCCTACGTGGCTGGTCTTTTTCGAAGGCCTCGCTGCCGGCGCGATGCTGACGATGATAGCGGCGGCGATGATTCCCGAGGCCGTGCTGATGGGTAGCGGCAATATCGTCGGTCTCAGCACATTGTCCGGTTTTCTCGGCGCGATCCTGTTCAAGCTGCTGGAGTAGGGCCCGGCGGGCCGCAGCTGTCCGTCGGAAAGCGTCCGGCCGCGGAAGACACAGCGCGATTGGTTGCTCGTGACAACTCGGTCCGATAGTGATAGCTTTTCTCAACAATAAAACCTAATTAATTGAAAAATAAGAATTCGAATGAATCGAATCGTGCCGCATACGCACCGAGCCGCTCCACACCCACGCTCGGTCGACCTGACGCCCCGCGTGCCCTGGTTGCGGAAGATATTCGTCAACCTGCTGTTGCTGGTAGCGATGCTCGGCACCGCGTTTGCGCTCGGGATCGTGACCAGCCTGATCCGGGAGCCCGGCTGTATGTTGTGCGGCAGCAGGGTGGCCTTCGCGCTCTGGTTGATTGCGGGTTTCGCGCTGCAGCCACCCTATTGGGTCACCGGGTTACTCCGTCGTCGGCAGGTCGAAGCGTGGGCCGCCGGTTTCGCGGCGGGCGTCTTCGTCTACTTGCTGGTCGAGTTCGCTGCCTTCCTGATCGTGAACTACGGCAGTTTGGCACTCGCATCGGGTGTCCGTCAGTGGTCCGACGTGGCCGGTTTCACCGTCGCGTTCCTGGTGGCCGTCCGCTCGGTCAGGCGCGCATCCTGTCAGGAGGATGCAAGTCCGCTGCATCACACCGGCCGGTTCTCGTCGCGCGACTGAGCGTGATCCGCACCACGCCGGGCCGGAGGTTACCCGTCGCGACCCGTATCGACCGTCGCTGAATCAGCCCTGCGAACCGGTCGTTGCTTCTGTTGCGCTCGCCACAGCGCTGCGTAATGCCCGTCCTGTGACAACAGCTGGTCGTGCGAGCCTTGTTCGACGATGCGCCCGTGGTCGAGCACGATGATGCGGTCCGCGTCGATAATCGTCGACAGGCGATGCGCGATGACCAGGCTCGTGTGTTCCTCGGCGATCTCGCGCAGCGCGGCCAGGATCGCCTGTTCCGAGCGGCTGTCGAGCGACGACGTGGCTTCGTCGAAAACCATGATCGGCGGACGCTTCAGGATCGTGCGTGCGATCGCGACGCGCTGCTTCTCGCCGCCGGACAGTTTCAGCCCGCGCTCGCCGACCTGCGTGTCGCCGCCGTCGGGCAGGGATTCGATGAAATCGTTCAGGTGAGCCAGGCGGATGGCATCGTTGACCTCCTTGTCGCTGGCGTCCGGACGACCGTAGCGAATGTTCTCGAAGATCGTGTCATTGAACAGGACCGTATCCTGCGGAACGATGCCGATCTGTTGCCGCAGCGAGTCTTGCGTGACCGAACGGATTTCCTGTCCGTCCAGCGAAATCGAACCCCCGGTGACATCGTAGAACCGAAACAGCAGCTTGACGATCGTCGATTTGCCGGCACCGCTCGCACCGACGATCGCGATTTTCTGGCCGGGTTCGATCGTGAACGAGACGTCTTTCAGGATCGGCCGGTCGCTGCGATAGCCGAAGCTGACATCCTGGAACGTAACGCGGGACTCCGCGAGTCGCAGTGGTTGCGCATCGGGCGCGTCGACGATCTTCGGTGCGACGTCGAGCAGTGCAAACAGACGCTCGATGTTCGCTAGCGAGCCCTTGATCTCGCGGTAGACGAAGCCGAGGAAGCCCAGCGGCATGAACAGCTGGATCATGAACGCGTTGATCAGCACGAAATCACCGATGGTCACGGTACCAGCCCGGATCTCGAATGCCGCGAGGCCGATCATGCTGGTCTGCGCGATTGCGATGATCAGCGCCTGGCCGCCGTTGAGCGCGAAAACCGACAGGCGATTCTTGCGACGCGCGGCTTCCAGGCGCAGTAGTTCCCGGTCGTAGCGTTGCGCCTCGAATTCCTCATTGGTGAAATACTTCACCGTCTCGAAGTTCATCAGGCTGTCGATCGCACGCGTGTTGCTTTGCGAATCGGCTGCGTTGGTTTCGCGGACGTGCTTCGTGCGCTTTTCCGTGGCCCAGACCG
>JBLYYV010000377.1:0-2731 GCA_048550095.1 Gammaproteobacteria bacterium | reverse complement strand
TTCGCCTTGCTGCGCGACCTGATCCGCGACGGCGTCGTGCTGGCCTACCACGACCGATCCGATGGCGGCCTGTTTGCGACGATTTGCGAAATGGCGTTTGCCGGGCGGCGTGGCGTCGAACTCGACATCGATGCGAAATGTGACCCCCTCGGCGCTTTGTTCGCCGAAGAACTCGGCGCCGTGATTCAGCTGCGGAATGGCGATATTGAGCGCGTGCAAATGCAGTTCGCAGCCAGCGGGCTCGGCGATGTCGTGATGCGTCTCGGCGATGTGGTCGGTGGCGAACGAGTGCGCATCAGTCACGGCGACATCGTTCTCGTCGACTTTTCGCGCACGGACCTGCATGAAATGTGGTCGACGGTCAGCTATCGCATGCAGTCGCTTCGCGACAATCCCGTCACCGCGAGCGAGGGGTTCGACGCGACGCTCGATATCGAAGACCCCGGCCTGGCGCCGGTGATTCGATTTAAACTTGATGAGAATCCGGCCGCGCCGTTTATCGGCACTAACGCGCGACCACGAGTCGCGATTCTTCGGGAACAGGGCGTCAATAGTCATATCGAAATGGCCGCCGCGTTCGATCGCGCGGGGTTCGCTGCGGTCGACGTGCACATGACCGATATCCTGACGGGGCGCCGCAGCCTGGACGACTTCAACGGCCTGGTTGCCTGCGGCGGTTTCTCTTATGGCGACGTGCTCGGTGCCGGCGGCGGCTGGGCCAAGTCAGTGTTATTCAATCCGCGCGCGCGTGAGCAGTTCGCGGCATTCTTCGAGCGACCGGACAGTTTCTCGCTGGGCGTCTGCAATGGTTGTCAGATGCTGTCGGCGCTGCATGAAATTATTCCCGGCACGCAGCACTGGCCGCGCTTCGTGCAGAACCTGTCCGAACAGTTCGAGGCGCGTCTCAGCCTTGTCGAAGTTCTGAATTCGCCGTCCATATTTCTGCAGGGTATGCAGGGATCACGAATGCTGATCGCGACGTCCCACGGCGAAGGCCGCGCGGAATTCGATCATGAGGCAAGCTGCGGAATCCTGAGCTCACAAAACAATATCGCGATTCGCTATGTCGACAACCACGGCAGGCCTGCCGAGACCTATCCGGCCAATCCGAATGGTTCGCCCGATGGCGTTGCCGGGTTCTGTTCCGCTGACGGACGCGTCACGATCATGATGCCGCATCCGGAGCGTGTGTTCAGATCGGTGCAGCATTCCTGGCTGCCGGACGAATGGCAAGGCGAGGACGGCCCGTGGATGCGGATGTTCTACAACGCCCGCGCGTGGGTCGATTAGCGACGCCGTCCTAGATCGACTTGTAACGAATTCGATGTGGGGTATCTGCGTCGGCACCGAGCCGCCGATGGCGGTCTGCTTCGTAGTCTTCGTAGTTACCCTGGAACCATGTGACCTTGCTGTCCCCTTCGAATGCGAGGATATGCGTCGCGATTCGATCCAGGAACCATCGGTCATGCGAGATCACGATCGCGCAGCCCGGAAAGTCGAGCAGGGCCTCTTCGAGCGCGCGCAGCGTCTCGACGTCGAGATCATTCGTCGGCTCGTCGAGCATCAGCAGATTGCCGCCGGAGCGCAGTACCTTCGCGAGATGCACGCGGTTGCGTTCCCCGCCCGATAACTGGCCGATCGATTGTTGCTGTTGCGGCCCGCGGAAATTGAACCGCCCGACATAAGCGCGCGATGAAGTCTCATAGCCGTTGACGCGAATCAGGTCATCGCCGTTCGAAATCTCTTCCCAGACGGTCTTGGAGTCGTCCAGCGACTGCCGCGACTGATCGACGTAAGCGAGTTCGACCGTCTCGCCGATGCGAATCTGTCCCGAGTCGGCTTCCTCCTGCCCCGACAACATCTTGAACAGCGTCGTCTTGCCGGCGCCGTTCGGGCCGATGACCCCGACAATTGCGCCCGGTGGAATCTTGAAGTTCAGGTCGTCGATCAGTAACCGTTCGCCGAAGCCCTTGCGCAGGTGCTCGACCTCGAACACGAGGTCACCGAGCCGCGGCCCCGGCGGGATATAGATTTCGTTCGTCTCCTGGCGCTTTTGAAATTCCTTGGACGTTAGTTCCTGGAAGCGACTCAGGCGCGCCTTGCTCTTGGCCTGTCGTGCCTTGGGGTTCGCGCGCACCCACTCGAGCTCGGCCTTGATCGACTTCTGATGCGCGGCTTCGGTCTTTTCTTCCATGGCCAGGCGCGCCTCTTTCTGTTCCAGCCACGACGAATAGTTGCCTTCCCACGGTATTCCATAGCCGCGGTCCAGTTCGAGGATCCACCCGGCGACGTTGTCGAGGAAGTAACGGTCATGCGTGATCGCGACGACTGTGCCGGGATAATTGTCGAGGAACTGCTCGAGCCACGCGACGGATTCCGCATCGAGGTGGTTGGTCGGTTCGTCCAACAGGAGCATGTCGGGCTCCGACAGCAGCAGTCGGCACAGTGCCACGCGGCGCTTCTCGCCGCCGGAAAGCTTGTCAATCTTCGCGTCCCAGTCAGGCAGTCGCAGGGCGTCCGCAGCCATCTCGAGCTTGCGGTCGACTTCCCACCCGTTGGCCGCGTCGATCTGGTCCTGCAATTTTCCCTGTTCCTCGAGCAGGGCGGTCATTTCGTCGTCTTCGAGAGGCTCCGCGAAGCGCTCGCTGATCTCATTGAAGCGCTGCACGAGCCCGAGCGTATCTGCGAGACCTTCCTCTACGGCCTCGCGGACGGTCTGGTTTGCGTCGAG
>JBLYYV010000376.1:0-4037 GCA_048550095.1 Gammaproteobacteria bacterium | reverse complement strand
GCAGCGCGCAGCGAGGCCAAGCGGTTTTCGGCATCGTGCAGGGCGGCATGTACGAGGAGCTGCGCTCCCGCTCGCTCGAGGGCCTGCTGGAGATTGGCTTTGACGGCATGGCCATCGGCGGCCTGTCCGTCGGCGAGACGGATGCCGAGCGGCTGCGGATCCTCGATCACCTGGCTCCGCTGATGCCGGCCGACGCCCCCCGTTACCTGATGGGTGTGGGCAAGCCTTCGGACATCATCAAGGCGGTGGCCCGGGGCATCGACATGTTCGACTGCGTCATGCCGACACGCAACGCGCGCAACGGGCATTTGTTTACGAGTCAGGGGGTGGTCCGCATTCGCAACGCCCGTTACCGGAACGACCAGGGCCCGCTGGACGAGAATTGCAACTGCTATACCTGCCGGAACTACAGCCGCGCCTACCTCAGGCACCTTGACCGCTGTGGCGAGATGCTGGGACCCCGGCTCAATACGATTCACAACCTGCACTACTACCTGAGGCTGATGGCGGAGATCCGCGCCGCGATCGAGGCGGGGGAGTTCGAGAATTTCGCCACGGAGCGGCTGGAACGCGAGCAGCAATCCACCGCAACTATGGCATAATACGCGCCGCTTTCAGGACCAGGGACCGCTATGGATTGGTTGATACAAGACGCGTGGGCACAGGCCGAAGGAGCCGGCGCAGATCCGTTCATGAGCTTGCTGCCGCTCGTTCTGATCTTTGCAGTTTTCTATTTTCTTTTGATTCGCCCGCAGAATAAACGCCAGAAAGAGCATCGTGAGATGGTGGCCAACATCGCCACCGGAGATGAGATTGTGACTGCCGGTGGTTTGCTCGGAAAGGTCACCGAGGTGAAAGAGCAATTCGTTCACGTGCAGGTGGCGGACGGCGTCGTTCTCAAGGTCCAGCGCCACACCGTAGGTGCCGTAATGCCGAAAGGCACGATCAAAAGCTCGTGACATTCGTCACGAGCGATTCATTTTTCAAACTAATCATATGAACCACTATCCAGTCTGGAAGAATTTGCTGATCGTTGCGGTTGTCGCGATCGGCGTGCTGGTCGCGCTGCCGAATTTGTTCGGCGAGGATCCGGCCGTCCAGGTCAGTCGCGATAGCGGCTCGGCGATGGAAGAGCTCGAATTCAGCCAGGTGTCCGTCGCGCTCGACAGCGCCGGCATCCAGTACAACAGCATCTATGACGAAGAGGGCCGTGCGCTGGTCCGCTTCGATAGCGTCGACGCACAACTCAAAGCAAGCGATCACTTGCGCGAGGCACTCGGCAAGGCCTACGTGGTGGCGCTGACGCTCGCGCCACGAACGCCCGCGTGGCTCCGCGCCATAGGTCTTCAGCCGATGAGTCTCGGACTCGACCTCCGCGGTGGCGTGCACTTCCTGTTCGAGGTCGACATCGAAGAAGCCGTGCTGCTGCGCCTTAAACAATACGAATCGGACTTCGATAAATTGCTGCGCAAGGAGCGCATCAAGCGCCAGACGCGATTGGTCGGCGACGAGGTCCATATTACGCTTGGCGATTCGGCGGACGCCGATACGGCCGAGGAGTTGATGCGCGACGCCGATGCGGATGTCGATATTCTTCGTCGGGGCACGGGTGACGGCATCATGTTTATCGTGCGCATGACGCCCGACCAGGTTAAGCAGCGACGTGATTTCGCGATTCAGCAGAATACGATCACGCTGCGCAACCGCGTCAACGAGCTTGGTGTCGCCGAGCCGGTGGTACAGCGGCAGGGTCTCGACCGCATCGTCGTGCAGCTGCCCGGCGTGCAGGATCCGGCCCAGGCTGAGCGCGTGCTCGGTGCGACCGCGACGCTCGAATTCAGGCTGGTCTGCGACGGCGAGAACCCGATCGAGGCGCAGCGGCGTGGGCGCGCGCCCCTCGGTTGTGAGCTGTTCGAGGACCGCGCGGGTCAGCCGGTTCTGCTGAAACGGCGCACGATCGTTACCGGCGACCAGCTCGTCGATGCAACGTCGGGTTTCTCGCAGGGGCAGCCGGCGGTCTTCGTCAAGCTCGACAGCAAGGGTGCGCGCGAGATGCTCGAGACGACGAAAAAGAATCTCAAGAAGCCGATGGCGGTGGTTTTCGTCGAGCAAAAGCGTGATCTCGTCGAGCGCGATGGCGCCATGGTCGAGGTGAAGCGCGAGGAAAAGGAAGTCATCAATATCGCCACTATTCAGGGCGTGTTCAGCAGCAACTTCCAGATTACCGGTCTGCAGGTCATGGAAGCGCGCGACCTCGCGCTGTTGCTGCGGGCCGGCGCGCTCGCGGCGCCAATCTTCAAGGTCGAGGAGCGCACGATCGGTCCCAGCCTCGGTCAGGACAATATCAACAAGGGCATGCGCGCAATCGTGATCGGCCTGAGCCTCGTCGCGATCTTCATGGCGCTCTACTACCGGGTATTTGGTCTCGTCGCCGATGTCGCGCTGGTCACCAACCTCGTGTTGATCGTCGCCCTGCTGTCGATGCTGCAGGCGTCGCTGACGCTGCCGGGTATCGCGGGCATCGTGTTGACCGTCGGCATGGCGGTCGATGCAAACGTTCTGATCTTCGAGCGAATTCGTGAAGAATTGCGGAACGGCAACTCGCCGCAGGCGAGCATCAACGCCGGTTATGAGAAAGCGCTATCAACCATCGCGGACGCGAATATTACGACGCTGATCGCTGCGGTTGTCCTGTTTGCATTCGGCACGGGCCCGATCAAGGGTTTCGCCGTGACGCTGTCGCTCGGCATCATCACATCGATGTTTACGGCGATCATCGGCACGCGGATGTTGATTAACTTTTTGTACGGTGGACGCTCCGTGGAGCAGCTGTCGATCTAGCCGGACCAGACGATGCAATTAATTTCGAACACAACCAATGTCGACTTCATGGGCAAACGCCGGATAACGGCGATCGTGTCCGCGTTGTTGCTCTTGATCAGCATCGGGTCGCTGGCGACTCGCGGCCTGAATTTCGGTATCGATTTTACCGGCGGCGTACTGATCGAGGCCGGTTATCCTGATGCCGCCGATCTCGTCGATATTCGTCAGCGGCTGGCCGATGGCGGGTTCGGCGATGCGATCGTGCAGAACTTCGGCAGTGCAACCGACGTATTGATCCGGGTGCTCCCGGAGGAGGGCGTCGACAGTCGTCAGATCGGCGATCAGATCTTCGGTTTCCTGAGCGCAGGGCAGGAAGGGATCGAGCTGCGGCGTGTCGAGTTCGTCGGGCCGCAGGTCGGCGATGAGCTGACCGAACGCGGCGGCCTGGCGATGTTGTTCGCAATGATCATGATCCTGATCTACATCATGATCCGCTTTCAGTGGAAGTTCGCGGTCGGCTCAGTCGCCGCATTGCTGCACGACGTATTGATCACGCTCGGATTCTTCTCGGTGTTCCAGGTGCCGTTCGATCTGTCGGTGCTGGCTGCGATTCTCGCCGTCATCGGTTACTCGCTCAACGATACGATCGTCGTTTTCGATCGAATCAGGGAGAACTTTCGGCTGATCAAGAAGCAGGGCGCCGAGGCGATCATGAATACGTCGATCAACCAGATGCTCGGTCGCACCGTTATCACGAGTCTGACGACGCTGATCGTCGTCATCGCGCTGTTGTTGCTCGGCGGCGAGACGGTGCGGGGTTTCTCGATCGCCCTGATCGTCGGCGTGCTGATCGGCACGTATTCATCGATCTATACCGCGAGCGCGTCCGCGCTGGCGCTCGATGTTACGACGGAAGACTTGTTGCCGAAGAAGGTCGACAAGGAAGCGGTTGACGATTTGCCCTAGTTGGTTTGTCGGTCGGCTGGTTTCCATCGCCGCAGAGGCTTCCACGAGGTCCTTTCGAGACACGCCGTGAATACATCCCTGTAGGCTTGAGCGCGGCGTCCCTGCCTCACATAGTCTTGAAAGCGCCTACCGGGGTCCTGGTAGACGTGAAAATTTGCCTTAGCGTGGTGGTCGGTCGGCTGGTTCTCATCGCCGCAGAGTCTTCCGCGAGGTCTTCCCGAGACACGCCGTGAATACATCCCTGTAGG
>JBLYYV010000375.1:0-21760 GCA_048550095.1 Gammaproteobacteria bacterium | reverse complement strand
GGAAGTTCAGGCCGAGCCCGATCGGCATGCCGAGCACCCCGATGACGTTTTCGATCATCTTGTCCGCAGCAGCGACGCCGAGGGTCGCTTCACCGGAGACGAGGCTCTCGAAATCCTGATCCGACAGCATGCCGCGCTCATGCACGGCGCGCACGCGCTCGTCGATGCTCATTTTGTAGAAATGCGGAATTCTTGATCCAGCCACGGGTAGCTCCGTCTGGGTGATTGATCGGTGCGCGTATTGTATATAAAGAGGGCGGGGTCTCGGCAATGCTTCTGGTGGCACGATCTGGATAGCTTTTCTCGCCGCCGTGAGTTAGTCGGGCCGGCTTCTGGTGCCTGATCGAGGCGCTTGCTGGGCCGGCGGATGCATTGACCGGGCGCCGATGCGACAATGTGGCGCGCCGAACGGTCTCAGTGGGGGTATCGCTAACCGATGGAAAAGATCTGGCTGGACAGTTATCCGGCGGGGGTTCCGCATGAGGTCGACCTGGATCCGTCGGAATCGCTGGCCGACGTATTCGACGCGGCGTGCCGAAAGTTTGCCGACAAACCCGCATTCACGAATTACGGTCACACGCTGACCTACGGCGAGATGGACGAAATGACCGCGCGATTCGCCGCGTGGCTTCAGTCCCACACCGGCCTGGCCAAGGGCGACCGCGTCGCGCTGATGATGCCGAATCTGCTCCAGTACCCGGTGGCCCTGTTCGGCGTCCTGCGGGCCGGCATGGTCATCGTCAATGTCAATCCTCTGTATACGGCCCGCGAGCTCGAGTACCAGTTAATCGATTCCGAGGCGCGGGCGATCGTGATCTGTGACACGGCGGCCGCGACACTGGCCGAGATTATCGACGAGACCTCCGTCGAGCACGTCGTCGTCACGGGAATCGGAGACCTGTTGGGTTTTCCGAAGCGTCTCGTCGTGAACTTTGTGGTCAGGCACGTTCGCAAGATGGTGGAGTCGTATCGATTGCCCGATGCGATATCGCTCAGGGGCGTGCTTGCGACCGATCCCGGCCAATACGAGGCTCAGGGGGCCGTCGCGGCAGATCTCGCCTGCCTCCAGTACACCGGCGGGACGACTGGCCGCGCCAAGGGGGCGATGCTCAGTCATGGCAACCTCGTGGCGAACGTCCGCCAGTTGCGCGCATGGTTTCAGACGCGCGTCGAAGAGGGTGCGGAGATCATGATTACGGCTCTGCCGCTGTATCACGTTTATGCGCTGACCTGTAACTGCCTGACTTACCTTGATATTGGGGCACACAACATACTGATTACAGATCCGCGCGACACCAAAGGCTTTATTGCGGAACTCAAGAAATGGAAATTCACGGCAATTACCGGAGTCAACACGCTCTATCAGGCGCTGGTCAACCAGCCGAGTTTGTCTGAAGTCGATTTCTCGGCCGTCAATATCGTGTCCGCAGGTGGCATGGCCGTCCTCGACGATACGGCGCGGCAGTGGTTCGAGGTAACCGGAACCGAGATCATCGAGGGCTATGGGTTGTCTGAGACGTCGCCGGTGCTGACGTCGAACGCGGTGAATCTCCCGGTTGTCGTCGGCAGCATCGGCCTGCCGCTTCCGTCAACGGATATTTCCCTGCGGGATGGGAAAGGCCGCGAGGTCAAGCTCGGCGAGGAAGGAGAATTGTGCGCCCGCGGCCCGCAGGTCATGTCTGGTTACTGGCGGAATGATGAGGCGACCGCGAAGGTGATGACGCGTGACGGTTTCTTCATGACGGGCGACATGGCCACTGTCGATGACAAGGGCTTCTTTCGAATTGTCGATCGCAAGAAGGACATGATCATCGTCTCGGGTTTCAACGTATATCCGAACGAAGTCGAAAACGTCGTCACGATGCACCCGGATGTGATCGAGGCCGCGTGTGTTGGTGTGACGCATGAAGACGGCGGCGAACGCGTCAAGGTGTTCGTGGTGATGAAGCCGGGGTCGAAGACGACCGAGGCTGAGATTCGGGAGTTTTGCCGGGAGAACCTCGCGGCATACAAGGTGCCGAAATTCGTCGAGTTTCGGGATGAGTTGCCGAAGTCGAACGTCGGGAAGATATTGCGGCGCGCGCTGCGGGAATAGGCTCGACTGGTTTCGTCGCTCGGGAGGCTTGCTCGAAGTCTTTTCGAGACACGCCGTGAATACGTCCCTGTAGGCTCCAGGGCGGCGTCCCTGCCGCCCAGGGTCTCGAAAAGACTTCGAGCAAGCCTCCAGACACGTTTCGTTTGAATTTGGTCGCGCGCGCCGGCGATCGGTCACGCCTTCTTTGCCCGCCCAGCTGCTGCGCGTTCGACTGCGTCCCAGTGATCGGCATCAGTCCACGTCGTGATGAAATGCCGCTGCTCCACGCCCGACAGGCGTTCGTGCACAGCCTGTCGGTGACCGGTCGTGATGGCCTTGAAGCCTTGCAGCACCTGCCGCGTTCTCGACAGGTAGGGGGCGAGATAGTCGTTGAGGCAGTCGGACAGGGGCCGGTCCGGCGGACACAGGTGGTCGTAGATGCCGAGTGACAGCGCTTCGTCGGCCGGAACTCTGCGCGCGCTCGCCAGCAATTCCAGCGCACGGCGGGTGCCGACGGCGGCCACGAGGTCGATGCCGCCGCCCCAGGCGGTCGTGACGTTTAGCTGGCCCTGCAGGAATCCTATATCGGCGCCCGGGACTGCGATGCGCAGGTCGCAGGCCATCGCGAGTTCGGCGCCGCCGCCGAGTGCGAGGCCGTTCAGCCCTGCGATGACGGGTAGCGGAAAGCGGCGCACCTGGTCGAGCGCCCCGCGGCCGCATTTCGACATCGCCTCGGCCTGTTCCGTCGTGCGAATTGCATCGAGTTCCTTCAGGTCGCCACCGGCCGCGAAACACCGATCGCCGGCCGCCGTAATGACGGCGCATTTGACGTCGTCTCGATCGGCGTGATCGGCGAGGGTCTGCCCCAGTTGGTCGAGCAGATCCAGGCGCAGGGCGTTGCGTTGTGCGGGGCGGTTGATCGTCAGCGTCAGCACGCCGTCCCGAAGATCGACCAGCAAGAATTCGTCAGACAAGGTTCTGGCCGCGTCAGAAATACAGCCGCATGATGCAGTCGGCGACACACGCGGGGCGGTCCTGGTCTTTGATTTCGACCGTGTATTTCTCGGTCAGCTGAATGCTGTTTTTGATTTCTTCAGCCGCCACCAGTGTGCAGCGAGCGCGAATCTTGCTGTTGACCTTGACAGCATTCGTGAACCGCAGTTTGTTGATGCCGTAGTTGATGATGTTTTCCACGCCCGGGAAGATCGGCTTGTCGGCATCGACGAGGCCGCGCAACGTCGGGTAGAGCGACAGCGTCAGGTATCCATGTGCGATCGTCGCGCCATAGGGCGATTCGGCCTTCGCGCGTCGCTCGTCGACGTGAATCCACTGTTTGTCACCCGTCGCGTTGGCGAACAAATCGATGGTTTCCTGTGTGATCGTCATCCAGTCGCTGACGTGCACGTCTTGACCGATTTTTTCCTGCAGGTCTGCCAGAACTTCAGCTAGCGGCATGTTTGCGTCCTTCTTGTTGGTTGCCGGCGAGAGTAGCGGGATGCTAGCAAATTCCACATACGATGCCGACTCATCATCCGGCGCTTGTCGATTTCGCGAGTCTCAGCGGCGTGTTCGATGGGTACCTTATTCGGCACCAGATGGCGGCGATGGCGACGATCCCGTTCATGGCGCCCATCAGCATGAAGGGTGCACCCGGCATCCACCAGTCGAAGAGCAGTCCGCCGGCCAGCGAGCCGAACATGACCCCCACTGCGCCGCAGAAGCTCCAGACCCCGATCGTCGCACCGGTGATCTTCGGATCGACTTCCTGGCCGATCAACGTCGTGCCGGCGAGAATGGCGCTGATCTGGCCCACGCCGAGCAGCAGCGCGACCGCAATACCGCCCGGTCCGAGTGGGTCTTCCTGCAGTCCGAAGGCGATATAGCCGATCGCGGCGAGACCCATCCCGACGATCAACGCAGTCACGCGGTTGATACGATCGTTCATGATCCCGATAAGCGGCGCCGCAACGAGGACGGCCGACTGGATCGTCGCGAACAGGACGGTCGCGCGCATCAGGGCATCGGCCTCGGTCATGCCCTGAGCGATTCCGGCCTGGGTGCCCCATAGCGAGACGTAGGTGCCGATTACGACGACGTCCCCGCGGGCCGCGAACGCCGATGCAAAAGACACGGCGATGCGTGGGTTGCGCGCCGCGCCGAAACCCTGCCATAACTGCTTCAGGAACGGTTGCGTGCCGTGCGAACCGCCGAGATCGCCGCCCCGAAACCCGATGTAGACGGCGATCGCGCTCGCGAGCGCGACGCATCCGATGATGGCCATCGACAGTCGGCCGGCAAGGACCTGCTCATAGCCGGCCGAGACGAGGATCTTGGGCAAGGTTCCGCCGGCGGCCGTGAGTGCCAGGATGCCGATGCCGTTGAGCACGCCCGACAAAGCGACCAGTTTGCCGCGCGATTTTTCCTGCGGATAGTCCGCCAGAATCACGGATACGGACGACACGATTGCCGCGGCACCGACAGCGTAAAAGCAGCGGATCAGGATCAGGCCCGCAATGGATTCGGCCCACGGGTAAACCATCAGGCCGATCCCGGCGATCACGTAGCCGATCGTCAGGATCCGTCGCCGGCCGACGCGGTCGGACAATGCGCCAAACGGGCCGGTCAGGACGATCAGAATGATCTCGTGAAGGATCGCGAGGTAGCCGCTGACGGAGCCCTGTTCCTGAGTCGGTACGTCGAGTATGGCCGTCAGGATGAAGGGCTGAACGAAGTTAATGACGACGAGAAACGGGATGCCAGTCAGGCAGGCCCAGACCATCGTGTAGCCGTTCAGGGTGCTCAGTCCGGGTTGCAGCCGAATGTAGCCGAGCAGTCGTGTCGCCTGCGATTCTTCGGGCATCGAGATTCCTCGCTTGGGGCGGCGAGACGTCCCGGCGCCGCGGTTTCGTTATTCTGGTTGCCGGATGGGACGCGTTGAATTGTAAGGCATTCCTGCCGCGCGTTCGCCGGACTCGTGTGTTTACGCGGCCCGACAATTTGATTGAACTTAAGATCGCTGCGTGGCTCCAAAATTAGACCATGGACCGGGCTGCGGAGATATAATGAATATAGGTTTGTCTCGCCCAACAATTTCTATGATCGAGAGCAACAGCATTTTCCGCGGTTTCGTCGTCGCCCTCATTTGCGGAGCGGCCCTGGTCGTGGCCGGCTGCAATACGAGCATGCAAAAGTCCGGCGGTTCTTCGGGGAGCAGCGGCTCGTCTTCGCCGTTCCCGTCGATTCCGCAGTCGGGTTCCCAGTCCGGCAGTCAATCCGGATCGCAGTCCGGTAGTCAGTCTGGATCGCAATCGGGCTCTCAATCCGGCAGTCAGTCCGGCGGCCAGTCGGGGTCGATGGGCGGTTCTGAGTCAGGCTCTCAGTCTGGTTCCCAATCAGGTTCAGAGTCCGGCGGCCAGTCCGGGTCGATGGGCGGCGCCGAAGGCGCAACTGGACAGGGGCAGGGCGGTGGAGATCAATCCGGTTCGAGTGCCGACCTACCCGGCGGTGGGGCAGGTCAGCAGGGCGACGGCGAGCAGGGCGGAATGGCCGGCGGAGGACAGCAGGGCACCGGTTCGGCGGGCGGAACCGGCGTCGACGGTATCGGCAGCACCGACGAACTCGACGAGTTATTCGAGAAGTCTCTCGGGGATTTCGATGGCGTTCTCGGCCAAGAGCGAGAGGGCATGGCATCTACCGGACAGGGATCCGGTCGCGGGGCCGGGCAGCGCGAGGCCGGCGACGCGGAGGCTGTTGCGGGTGCGGCGAGCCGTGGCGGCGGTATCGCGGGCGGTTCTGCGGGCAGCGGAGCGAATATGCCCGGTGGCGGCAGCATGGGCGGCGGCATGGATGGTTCGGGCTCGGCCGGATCCTCCGGTGAACAGTCGTCATCAAACTCCGAGGCCGGCGGCGGTGGCCAGAAAGACAAACCCGGAGAATTCGAGGGTGGAGACATCGATGAGAACGACCGCCAGGTCGCCAAGCTGCCCGAGGACATTCCCACCGATGGCAGCGCCGACGATCAGGTGGCCAAGCAGATTCGGGAAGCGGCCATGGCCGAGCAGGATCCCATCATCCGAGAAGCGCTCTGGGACGAATACCGTAAGCACATGGGCATAAAGAAGAAATAGAGGGGCGAATGTTGCTGTTGGAGCGAAACAAGATACAGCTGCTGCGTGCGACGGGCATCATTTTGGCGTTTGGGGTGCTCGCGGGTTGCGCGGGCTCTACGACAGTCAAGTACGATGAGGTCGAAGCCATCCAGGCTGAGGCCGAGGTTCCTGATGCCGCGCTCCTGGATGTGGGCATCCTGTTGTTCGACCCCGGCGTCCCGGAAGGGCAGGAAGAAGCCGACGGGTTCGTGTTTCCCGACGTGCGCCGAGCAGAGGCACGCTTCATGCCGTATCACCTCAAACGCACGCTTGAGGGCACGGGGCTGTGGGGCTCGATCTGGGTTCTGCCGGAGCGCTCAGACGCGGTCGACCTGATTGTCTGGGGGCGCGTCGATCAGTCTAACGGGCTCGACGTCGAATTGCGCGTCGGCGCGTGGGACTCGACCGGCAAGGAGTGGCTCAACAAGAAGTACAAATCCCGCGTGCCGGAAAAAGCTTACTCGAAGTATCGCGACCTGTCCGAGGATCCCTATCAGAACATCTACAACGAGATTGCGAATGACTTGCTGGCGAAGCGTCGTTCCATGTCCGAAAAGCAATTGACGACGGTTCGGCAGGTTGCCGAGTTGCGCTTTGCGTCCGATCTCGTGCCGGCTGCGTTTGCGACCCACATCGAGGAAGATGACGGCGAATTCCGACTCCTGCGGTTGCCGGCGGTCGACGATCCGATGCTCGCGCGCATGCGCGCTGTGCGTGAACGCGAATATACGTTCGTTGATACGCTGAACGAATATTACGCGGGGCTGTATTACGAAATGTCGCCACCCTACGAAAACTGGCGGAAGATGTCGCGCGAAGAAACCATCAACTACCAGGAACTCAAACGCTCCGCGCGCATGCGTCAGTTGCTTGGTCTGGCGGCAATCCTCGGCGCGGTCGCCTACGAGGCTGGCGGTGGCGGAAACTCCGCGATCACCAATACGGCAATTCTCGGCGGTATCGAGGGTTTTCGCAGCGGGCTCGGCAAGTCGACGGAAGCAAAACTCCACGGCGAGTCCCTCAAGGAGCTCGGTTCTTCATTCGAGGCCGAAACCGAGCCGCTGCTGATCGAGGTCGAGGGCCAGACGCGCCGGCTGACTGGCACGGCCGAGGAGAAATATCAGGAATGGCGGCGGCTGTTGCGTGAAATCTTCGCCTCCGAAACGGGCCTTCCGCCACCTGTGGACGCTCCGACCGACCAGCCGCAGACCGCGTACCCCTGATCGTCTCGATTCGATGCAAGGGCTGTCCGCCGGACTGACGATCTCCGATCGGTTCACGCTCGTTCGCCGCCTGGGGGCAGGCGGCATGGGCGAGGTGTGGCTCGCCGACGATAGCGAACTCGCCGACCGGGTCGCGCTCAAATTACTCGATCCGCGCTTTGCAGATTCCCCCGGTTTCGTCGACCTGCTGCGCCGCGAATGCAGCCAGGCGCGCTCTCTCGTGCATCCGAACATCGTTCGCGTGTTCGATTTCCATGCGACCGACGAGCGATACTTCATCTCGATGCAATACGTCGACGGCGATACGCTCGTTGCGTCGCGCGGCGTCGCGTTTCAGAAAGTCGTGCATCAGGGCCTGATGGTCTGTGACGCGCTGGCTTACGCACACCGATCGGGAGTCATCCATCGCGACGTCAAGGCCAGCAACGTACTGGTCGACCGCAATGGCGTCTGTTATCTGACCGATTTCGGCATTGCATCGCTCATGTCATCGAATGGGGATGGTGAAGGCGCGTCCATCAAGGGCGGCGGGACTTTGCCATCGATGAGTCCGCAACAGCTCGCCGGGCTGCCGGCTTCGGTTTCGGACGACATATATTCGTTTGGCGCGATGCTGCACGAATTGATAGTCGGCGAGCCGCTTTTCCACCCGGACGTGACGACCGAGCGCATTCGCGCCGAACGAGCTCCGCCGCTGACGAACGATAAGACGGGACAGCCGTTACCGGAAAGCCTGATCAAACTCGTCGGGGCGATGCTGTCCAAATCGCCGGAGCAGCGACCCGCCGGGATTGGCGCGGTGCGCAGTGTGCTTGAAGATATTCAGGCGGACTTTCCGCAGGACACGCAGGCAGGCGCTTCCGACGAGTTGATTCGACCGATCAGCCGGCGTACGACCGCACCCGCTGTCAGTGAGGATGGCGCGACTATGGCGCCTCGGCGCCGCGTGGAAAAGAAAGACGCTGGCCTTTCACCGAAGATCGTCTATGGCGCACTCGCGGCGTTGCTCGGCGTCGCCGTTGTGGTCATTTTCCTGTTGCCTGGTGCAGTGCAGGAACGCCGACAGGCGGGCGGGAAAGTCGTCGACGAACAACCTGCCCAGCGCGTCGAGCAGCCGGATCCGGGCGACGCGGCAGCCGAAACCAGCGCGGCCGCGCTGGCCGTCAAGCGAGAGATCGCCGACGAAATACTCGGTGAACTGCTGGTCGCGCAGGATCGTTTGCGCGCACTCGGCGTTGCGGTCTGGGGCGGTCAGGACTGGGAAGATGCCGAGAGCGCTGTGGCCTCCGGTGACGATGCCTACCAGGACAGGCGTTTTGACGCGGCAGTGACGAGCTACCGGCAGGCGCTTAATACCATGAAGATTCTCGAGCCTCGCGCGCCGGAAGTTCTCTCGCGGGCGCTGGCCGATGGCCTGGCCGCCATCGATGCGGGCGATCGTGAGGGCGCCGAGCAAAATTTCACGCTGGCACTGGCTGTTGATCCGGTCAACGAGGTCGCGCGAAAGGGTCTCGCTCGTGCGACGCGTCTGGACGATGTGATCGAATTGACGCGGAAGGCGGCGGACGTTGAGCAGGCGGGCGATCTTTCGGCCGCGGCAGACCTTTACGCGCAGGCCCTGGATGTCGATCCGGAATGGACGCCCGCACGCGACGGGCTCACCCGCACCCGGTCCGGCGTCGCGCAGCTGAGTTACGAGAAGCGGATGGCCGCCGGTTTCGGCGCACTGTCCGACAAAGAGTTCGAGCGTGCCCGCAGGGAGTTCAATGCGGCGCTGGCGACGCGACCCGGCGACGCAGATGCGACTGCGGCCCTGCGCCAGGTCGAGACCGAAGCCAAGCTGGCGGAAGTCATCAGGCTGCAGGCGCGCGCGAGGATCGCTGAAACCGGCGAGGATTGGGCGACGGCGGCCGGGCACTACGAGGCGATCCTGGCGATCGATCCGGCCGTGACGTCCGCCAAGAAAAATCTCGAACGCGCGCGGAAGAGAAGTCAGCTCGCGGACAGCCTGGACAGCGCGATCGCCAAGGCGGACGCGCTCAATGACGAGCGTGTCGCGCGCAAAGCGCGTTCGCTGCTCGGCGATGCGAGATCTATAGCGTCGCCCGGCCCCGTATTGTCGGGTCAGATCGATCGGCTGGACGAGTTGCTGCAGATCGCGTCCGTGCCCGTGCGGGTCGTGTTCCAGTCTGATAACGCGACCGAGGTTGTGATATACAAAGTCGGCAGCCTCGGGGCCTTTCAGACGCGCGCGGTCGACTTGCGACCGGGTCGCTACGTCGCGGTCGGCAGTCGTGCCGGCTACAGAGACGTGCGGCGCAGCTTCCTGGTGATGCCGCAGGGAACCGACGGGCCGATCGAATTGAGCTGTAAGGAGCCGATTTGAGTCGCAACATCATCGTCGTCGATGCGAACGGCGAAAGAACGATCGCAGCCGCACAACTCCCGCTGAAGATTGGCAGCCAGGCGAATGCCGACGTTCGTGTGCCCGGCGCCGTGACAGAGGGTTCGCGCCTGTTGGTCGACCTGCTCGACGATCGCGTGTTTCTGCAGACGGTGTCCAGTGACGGCGTCGAGGTCAATGGAGAGCCGGTATCGGCGAACCGGTGGCTGCAGGATGGCGACGTCATCGAACTGTCGGGCGTAAAGATATCCTGCGCGTTTGACGAAGAATTTCGCCTGACGGTCGACGTCGCGGCTCTTGAATACCCGACGTTGCCACCGGAAGTCGCCACTGTCGACGTCGAGCAACCCGAACCGATCACGCCGGTCCGGCCGCGCGCGCGGCACACAGAACACGTTGAGCCGAGCGCGACGGGCAAGCGCATCAAGTATTTAGGGCTGGGGGCACTCGGCGTGTTGCTTGCGGTTGCTGCGTACCTGTTCACTGCCCAGGCGGTGCGCATTGACGTCGAGCCGACCGATGCGGAAATCAAGATCGTGGGCGGATTGTTTGCACCGAAGGTCGGCGGCAGTTATCTGCTGCGGCGGGGCGAGTATCGCGTGTTGTTGAACGCGGACGGCTATCGCGCCGACCGACAGGAAATCGAGGTGCTCGATGCGCCGAATCAGTCTTTCGATTTCGTCATGCGCAAATTGCCCGGCCGTATCGCAGTGACGACCAGCCCCCCGGTCGAGGCTCGTGTCTTCGTCGACGAAGAAGAAATCGGCACGCTTCCGAGCGACGCGTTTCTCGTTGAACCGGGCGAACACTCGGTGCGCGTGATTGCCGAACGATATCTCGAATTCGCGACGACGCTAACCGTTGAAGGGCGGGACGTCCTGCAACCACTGGAGGTAGAGTTACAGCCAGGTTGGGGCGACGTGACCCTGTCGTCGACGCCCGCCGGCGCGGAGATCTTTGTAGATGAGGAAGAGGTTGGCATAACGCCTGCAACTGTGCCGCTCATGGCCGGTGTGCGTCAGCTGGTCGTGCGCACGGATGGCTACAAGGCATGGAAGAAGGAACTCACCGTCGAGGCCGGTGTGCCAATCGAGTTGCCGCCGGTCGCGCTTGTTGAGGCGGACGGTTTATTGACCGTCATCACGTCGCCGGCCGGAGCCGCCCTCAGCGTCGACGGGCGATACCGCGGAACGACCCCGGTCGAGGTTGAGCTGGCGCCCGGTCGCAACTATAAGGTGATCGCGTCGAAGGCCGGATTCGGCACGATCAGCCGCAATATCAAACTGGAATCTCGAAAGGGCCGCACGCTGCGGCTAACGCTGGAGCCGCGGCTCGGAATCTTGCGGGTAAGCGTCGATCCAGCAGATGCGGAGCTGTTCGTCGACGGCGAGTCGCGAGGTGCGGCGAACCAGGAGTTGTCGCTGCCGGCGCGGCCGCACAAGATCGAGATACGCAAGGCAGGGTATGCGCCGTATATCACCGAGATCAGCACCCAGCCCGGCCTGCCCGAGAATCTGCAGGTCACTTTGCTGACCCCGGAGGAGGCCGTCCTGGCCGCGACGCCCAGCACGGTCGCCACGGCGGACGGCCAGACGCTGATCCTGGTGCGGCCAGCCGGCGAATTCCAGATGGGTGCGCCGCGCCGCGAGCAGGGGCGCCGACCCAACGAGGCGCAACATCGGGTCAAACTGACGCGGCCGTTCTATCTCGGCAGTGTCGAGGTGACGAACAGTCGCTTCCAGGCGTTCAAGCCCAAGCACACGTCCGGCGCGGAGAAATACCGGCAGCTGGCGATCGGCAATCACCCGGCCGTCATGCTCAGTTGGGAAGAGGCGACCGGATACTGCAACTGGCTCAGCTCGAAAGACGGGTTGCCGCCCGCTTACGTTTTCGAGAATGGCGACATCGTGCTCGCACAGCCCGTCACGACGGGTTACCGGTTACCGACCGAAGCGGAGTGGGCCTGGGCCGCACGTTTCACCGGTGGCGGAGGGCAAAGCAAGTACCCCTGGGGCGACCGGATGCCGCCGCCGGAAAACGCGGGCAATTTTGCTGATCAGTCCGCGCGCGCGGTGCTGCCGAACGCGCTGAGCAATTACAACGACCGCTTTGCAATTACGGCGCCGGTCGGCAGTTTCGCGCCGAACCCGATCGGCATCTATGATCTCGGCGGCAACGTCGCCGAATGGGTCAATGACCGGTATACGGTCTATACCCAGCCGAAGGGCATCAAGATCGATCCGCTGGGTCCCGACAAAGGGCAGTATCATGTGATCAGAGGCTCGGGCTGGCGTCATTCCAGCATCGGCGAGTTGCGCTACGCCTATCGCGATTTCGGCGATCGCGGCCGGCTCGATGTCGGCTTCCGGATTGCGCGTTATGCGGAGCCGTTACCGGAATAGACGATGATGAAGAAACAGCTAT
Source organism: Gammaproteobacteria bacterium (assembly GCA_048550095.1). Classification (GTDB taxonomy): domain Bacteria; phylum Pseudomonadota; class Gammaproteobacteria; order Steroidobacterales; genus SMWD01. The sequence goes on along the minus strand of JBLYYV010000375.1, from coordinate 9,487 downwards.
TACTTGTTGTTGTTATGGTAGGGCTCCTGGCCGTCGCGGGTGCCCAACAAAGTGAGTCGCCGGACTCGGCGGAGCCGGATGCGGCTGATACGGCGCCAACGACGGTAATCGATCAATTGAGCCAGGCGGAGATCGAAGCGGAACTCGCGCGTGCCGAGAAAGTGCTGGACGATCCCGACGAGGTCGAGGAGTACATCGACGACACGCCGCTGCCTGCCGATCTGCCGCTCGCTTTGCCGTCTGATTTCTGATGACCCGATATTGAGATGAATGCAGTATGAAGAGTAACTTCTCCACCGAATTCGTATTCCAGCTGTTCTCGCTGATCATCGCGATCATCATAGTGCACGCTTTCTACGTTGGCCTCGTGCGGCCGAATGCGGCGGCGATCGAGGAAGAGCAGCAGATTATGATCGCCGAGGACCCCGACTATGTGCCGGAGCGTTCCGTATTCGTGATCATCAAGGATTTCGAGCAGGAAGCCTGTTTCGTGCTGATGTTCTGGGCGCTCGGCATCATGGGATTCAAAGCCTGGTCGGCCAAGCAGGAACGTGACCTGCTGGAACTCGACCTGGTGCCGATCGCCGAAGGCGTGCGCATTTTGCCCGACGACAGCCGCGAGTATTCTCGGCAGCTCCAGTCGCTGCCGGACGGGCAGCGTGGCTTGTTGCTGCCGCGCGCACTGTTGTCGGCGCTGCAACGGTTCGGTGCGACACGAAACGTGCAGGATGTATCGTCGTCGACGAATACGCTCGTCAGCATGGAGGCCGAGCGCCTCGAGTCGGAATTGTCGATGATTCGTTATATCGCCTGGGCCATTCCGTCGGTCGGATTCATCGGCACGGTACGCGGTATCGGTGCCGCGCTGGGGCTGGCGCACCGTGCGGTCGACGGCGACATCAGCGGCGTCACGCAGAGCCTGGGTACGGCGTTTAACTCGACGTTTATCGCTTTGCTGATCAGTATCTTTCTGATGTTCCTCGTGCATCAGCTACAACTTTTGCAGGAACGCCTGATCTTTGACGCCGAGAGTTATGTTGACCAAAACCTGATTCGGCACATGCAGTCCGACTGACGGTTTGTGAGCGAAGTCGTGCGGAGCCACCATGTCGCTGTATGCCATCGAACTAAATGATGCGGCGCTCGCCGGAGTCGGCGAGGCCGGGCTGGCGTTCGGCGACCGTGGCTTCGAGCCCGGGTATGCAGCTGAGGCCGACGGGCGCGTGCTGTTCGGCGCAGAGGCGCTGCATCAGGCACGACTGAATCCACGCAGCACGACGAATCGATTCTGGAGTGAATTCTCCGATGAACCGCTGGCGCGGCCGATCGGTCCTTACGAGTCATCCGTCGACCTGGTCCATGCGCATCTGGAGCGGTTGTTGAAAGCTTTCCCCGACCGTCCGTCCGAGGTGTTGCTCGCGGTCCCGCACTATTGGACGACGCGGCAACTTGGCCTGTTGCTCGGACTGGCCGAGGAGTTGGCTCTGCCGGTCAGAGGTCTTGTGGACAGCGGCGTTGCGGCGACGCGGTGTGAGTATTCGGATCAGCACCTGCTGCATCTCGATGCGGGGCTGCATGACTTATCGGTCATCAGCATGGGGCAGGACGGTGGTGCATCGTTGCAGGATCGTCAGACGATAACGGAAGTCAGCATCCTGCGCCTGGAGCGCGCCTGCGCAGGATTCATCGCCGAAAAATTCCTCCGGGCGACCCGGCTGGACCCATTGCACGATGCGAGCAATGAGCAATTTTTATATGACAGTCTTTACACGTGGCTCGCCGAACTGAATCTTCAGGATGAAATTGGCGTGACCATCGATTTCAGTGGCAATGAATTTCGCACCACAATTCGCCGCGACGAACTGGCGCAACGGGTCGCTGGCGCGTTCGAGCCGGCCGTGCGTATGGTAAGGAGCTCGGTCGGCCCCGAGGATCGCGTCGCACTGCAGATCACCAGCCGCCTGGCTGTATTCCCCGGCGTCATCGAGGCTTTGACGGGTTTACCGCAGGCGAACCTCTATGCGCTGGAACCGGCCGCGGCGGCGACCGGGGCTCTGCAGCGAGCAGCGCAATTCAGCCCGTCCGGCGACGGCGTGGGTCTGACGACGAAACTTGCATGGGACAGACCCGCCGTCGGCGTCGCGGAGACCGAGCCGTCGGTGCGCCGTGCGCGTGAAATCGTCGAGCCGACGCATCTGCTGCATGATGGCGTCGTCTACCGCCTCGGCACCGCGGCTTTCAACGTCGGCGCCGAGCTACCCGCCGGAGAGTATGGCCTGCGGCTGGGTTCGTCTCTAAGCGGCATCTCGCGGCGCCACTGCAGCGTCCGGCGCGGCGCTAAAGGGGTCGAGCTGGTCGATCACAGTCGCTTCGGCACGCAATTGAATGGTCATTCGATCAGCGGCGCCGCGATCCTGCAGGCGGGAGACGTCATCAGCATCGGGTCGCCCGCCATCGAACTCAGGTTGGTGCGCGAGGTCAGCATGGAGACAGATGCGGATGGCGCGTAAAAAATTCAACGTCTTCAATTTGTCGTTTCTCGACGTCATGGCCTGCGGCCTCGGCGCGATTGTGCTGTTCTACATGATCATCAACGCGCAGGTCGCGCACCGTGCCGCGGAGGCAAACGAAACGCTGCTCGCAGAAACGAACTTGCTCGAAGAGGAAGTTCTCGATGGCCGGAAGGATCTGATCCGCGTGCGCAACACGCTCGAGGCCAAGAAGGAGGAGCAGGTGGCCGCCGAGGGCGAAGCCCGCCGGCTCCAGGAGGAGCTGGAGCGGCTGCTCGCCGAACTCGCGAAAGCCGAGAACAGCAGCGTCGCAAAGATCGAGAGCGTTGAGAAATTGCAGGCTGATATCAAGCGGCTCGAGGAGGCCAAGCAGCGGCTCTCGGCGAAGTCCGCGGATTCATCGTCGCAGACCGGGCAAAAGATTCGCACCTATGTCGGCGACGGCAACCGCCAGTATCTGACCGGCATGCAGATGGGCGGTCGCAGAATCCTGATCCTGGTCGATGCGTCGACGAGCATGCTGGGCCGGTCGTATGTCGACGTCGTGCGTTTCCGTTATCTGCCCGACGAGCGCAAGCGTATGGCGCCCAAATGGCAGCAGGTCGTCAACAGCGTCGACTGGCTCACCACGCAGCTGTCGCCGGGCGTCAAGTTTCAGGTATATGTTTTTAATGAGCAGGCCAACAGCGTCGTGGACGGCACGGACGGAAAGTGGATCGACATCGTCGACGGCAGTGAGCTGACGGACGCCGTCGAGCAGTTGCGCGATGTCAGCCCGGAGAAGGGCACGAGTCTGATCAACGCATTTATCAAGATCAAGGAGCTCGACCCGGCGCCCGACAATATCTACCTGTTGACCGATGGCCTGCCCACTCAGGGCAAGGTACCGCCAAACGAGGTCGTTCGCGTCAAGGAAAACCGTCGTATCGACTATTTCGACAAGGCTGTCCGGGAACTACCGAAGCGGGTGCCGGTCAACGTATTGCTATATCCGATGGTCGGCGATCCTTCGGCGGCGGGGCTCTATTGGCAGCTGGCGATGGCGACGAAAGGTTCGATGCTGACGCCGGCGCGAGACTGGCCGTAGCAGGGCGGGTTGATGATGGCGCGTATGAAGAAGAAAAATCGAGAAACAGAGACCTTCAGCCTGTCCTTCCTGGATGCTGTCACCTGCGCGTTCGGCGCCGTGATCCTGTTGCTGGTGCTGACCAAGATCTATGAGCCGCAGACGATCGAGCGCAGCAAGGAGGAGTTGGTCGGCCTGATCGCGGCGCTGCAGAAAGAATTGTTCGAAATGCGTGGCGAGACGGCGATCATGAATCGCGAGATGGTGACGGTCGACGAGCAGCTGTCCGACTCGAAGGACGCCCTGGCGCGGCTGCGCGGCGACGTGTCCGACGTGCGCGGGCAGTTCGCGGCCTCGAAGGACAATGCGGAAATCGACAGCGAGGTTCGCGGCGAGCTGGTTGCGGCACGCCAGAAGCTGACCGAGGAGATGAAGCGGTTGCTGGCGAACTATCGGCCCGATGAGGACGACACCACCGTCGGCGGTATACCGGTTGACAGCGAGTACATCGTGTTCGTTATCGACACGTCCGGATCGATGTTCCAGGGCCCGTGGCGGCTCGTGTTGCGCAAGCTCGATGAGACGCTCAGTGTCTATCCCGAGGTCAAGGGCATCCAGGTGCTGAATGACGAGGGCAAGTACATGTTCACGTCGTACGCGGGCAAGTGGATTCCGGACTCGCCGACGGCGCGCCGCAACATCATCAGCCGGCTGGCGAACTGGAACCCCTATAGCGATTCCAGTCCGGTCGAGGGTATCGCAGAAGCGATCAGTACGTTTTACGAGCCCGGAAAACCAATCAGTATCTTCGTGTTCGGCGACGACTTTCCGCGGGGCCAGGTCGAGGCGGTGGCACGATTCGTCGATCGTGTGAACAAGGTCGACGCTGACGGCAATCGCCTGGTCCGGATTCACGGCGTGGGGTTCCCGACGCAGCTCGCCGGCGGCCGCATGCGCAACGCCCAGCAGTTTGCCAACCTCATGCGCACACTGTGCGAAAGAAACGGTGGTTCGTTCGTTGCCCTGACGTATCTGAACTAGAAACCGGAGCTGCGGATTCGGCGAACTCTCAGTGGAGTACCGGCAAAGCCGAACGCAAAACATGCCCAAAGGATAATGTCATGACCAAGCCTTCCGACCTCGTAAAGCGCCGCTGTAAACCCTGTGAGGGCGGGGTGCCACCGCTGGAGCCGGCCGCGGCGCAGGAGTTGATGGCGGCTCTTAATGGAAACTGGGCTATTGCCAGCGACGGTAAATCGATCGTAAGGCTATTCGAGTTTGCCGGTTATCACCGAACGATTTCGTTCGTCAACGCGGTGGCCTGGATTGCCGAGAGCGAGGGTCATCATCCGGACCTGACGGTCGGTTACGGTAAGGTCAATGTGCTCTTCACGACCCATGCGATCGGCGGATTGTCGGAGAACGACTTCATCTGTGCAGCGAAGATTGACCGGCTGCTCGACTGATTGTCGACCGAGGCGCGCGTCGCCGATGTTGATTTCGTTCGACCGGGCAGGTATTGCAGCGAGAACGCTGACTAAAACATCGACGAAGGGCTGAAGTCTCCGTCTTCGTCGTCGCTGTTCATTCGGCTCTTGATAAAGTTGCCGGTCAGCATCCGGTCATAGGACATGCCTGGCCCGATCATCGGGAACACCATTGCATCCGGGTCGATGATGACCTCGAGGAATGCCGGCCCGTCGAACTCGATGAACTCCTTGATGACGCGCTCGGCGTCAGCTTTCTTATCGAGCCGCACCGCGAATTGGAAGCCGTCTGCCTGTGCGGCCTTGATAAAGTCCTTGCGATGCAGCGACTTGTCCGTGGCGGAGAAGCGGGCCTTGTAATAGAGCTTCTGCCACTGCCGAACCATCCCGTCGCCATAGTTATTCAGGACGACGACCTTGATTGGCAGGCCATAGGTTGTAACGGTTTCAAGTTCGCCCAGGTTCATGCGAATGCTGGCATCGCCGTCGATGTCGATCACGAGTCGCTCGCGGCGGGCGAATTGCGCGCCGATAGCCGCCGGCAGTCCGAACCCCATCGTGCCCATGCTGCCCGACGTCAGCCAGAGGCGTGGTTCCTTGAAATCGAACCCCTGCGCCGCCCACATCTGATGTTGGCCGACACCGGTCGTGATGATCGCTTCGCCCTTGGTATGGCGGTTCAGCTCCTCGATCACATAATCGGGTTGAATCAAGCTGCTGTTGCGATCGTAGTTCTGCGCGTACTCGGTCTTCAGAGCCGCCAGTTCTTCGTGCCACTGCGCCACGTTGGTCTGGACGTTATGCCGGTCCGCATAGGTGATCAGCGCGGTCAGGTCGCGTTCCAGAATGCCGACGTGATACCAGTCGACGCTCTTGACCTTGCCGATCTCGGACGGATCGACATCGAAATGAGCAATGCGCTTGGCATTCGGCGCGAACTTCTCCGGAATTGCGGCAACTCGATCGTCGAAACGCGAGCCGACCGCGATCAGGAAGTCGCAGTCTTCCACTGCATAGTTCGCGAATGCTGCGCCATGCATGCCGAGCATGCGCAGCGACAGCGGGTCCTGCGTATCCTGCGCGCCGATGCCCATCAGCGTCGTCGTGATCGGAATTCCGAAGCGCTGCGCGAACTTGCGCAGCGTCGCCGAAGAATTACTGTTGATGACCCCGCCGCCGGCATAGATTAGCGGGCGGTCGGAGCGTTGCAGGATGTCAAAGAACGCCTTCGCGGTTCCTGCGGTCAGGACATTCTCCTCGACGGCCTTCATGCGCTGGCGATAGCCGACGATCGGCAGCAGTCCCTTACCCTGATACTCACCCACCCAGTTCTGCACGTCCTTCGGAACGTCGATGACGACAGGCCCGGGCCGGCCGGTGCGCGCGATATCGAAAGCCGTGCGGACGGTCGCCTCCAGCTTGTGCGGATCGGTGACGAGGAACACGTGTTTCGCGACGGCCGAACCCATGACCGCAGAAATCGGCGCTTCCTGGAATGCGTCCGTGCCGATCGCGTTGGTCGGGACCTGCCCGCATATCACGACGATCGGAATGGAGTCGGCCATACAGTCGCGGACCGGGGTGACGGTGTTCGTCGCGCCCGGGCCGGAAGTGACCATGACGACTCCGACCTTGCCGCTGGCCCGGGCATAGCCGGCTGCCATGAATCCCGCGCCCTGTTCGTTCGCCGGCACGATCAACGGCATCGGTGAATCTGCATCGTCGACATCATGCTCCGCGTTGTAACGGAACACGGCGTCATAGGTGGGCAATATCGCGCCGCCGCTGTAGCCGAAGATCGCGTCGACGCCCTCGTCGGCCAGAACCTGGATGATCATCTCGGCGCCGGTCATGCGTTTGCCGGCTAGCGCGTGCGCGGTCGAGTCGACGGATGGTGATGGAGTTGCCATAAGATAGAATCTGCTGCCCGTATCGGGCATGTTGCTCGATATTTTTTTATTTTCGCGAGTGTCGAACAATTGCTGGTCCATTGCAATAGCAAACGTTCTGAGCGAGTATTGCCAATCGATTAAAACATAAGGCTTTTTTCGGAACCTTCGGTGAATTGAGTCCATGCGTCACGTCATTTCCATTCTGCTGCAAAACGAGGCCGGCGCACTGTCCCGCGTCGCTTCGTTGTTCTCGACGCGCGGCTACAACATCGAGTCGTTGAGCGTTGCGCCGACGGAGGATCCGCTGGTCTCGCGTTTGACCCTGGTGTCCATTGGTTCCGATCAGGTCATTTCTCAGATTACGCAACAGCTGTTCAAGCTGGTCGATGTCGTGAATATCGCCGACATGACCCTGGGCGACCATATCGAGCGCGAACTGCTTCTTTTAAAGCTTCGGGTTCCGGACGAAGCCGGCGATCGTGTGCGCGAATGGGCGCAGCAGCTGCAGGCGCGAGTGCTTGACGATGCCTTGCAGAACCTCACGCTCGAGATTACCGGCAGCAGCGGCCAGCTCGACGAATTCGTCGATCGGGTCGGCGGCCACGCCGAAATCCTGACGGTCGTTCGCTCGGGCCCGCTGTCACTCGCGCGCGGCCAGCAGGTATTGAGCGCGACGATCTGATCCCGCGGCGGACGCTCGTTTCCAGCGACGACTCAGTCATGAACCAAATTCGGCAGAATATCTGTGTCTGATAGCCGCCCTGATAGTGCCCGGCCTTCGCTGGCCACCGCATCGCGTGTCGTCATCAAGATCGGCTCCGCGCTGCTCGTCGATTCCGCTACCGGCCGGCTGAATCGCGCATGGCTCGAATCGCTCGCCGATGAAATCGTTCGTTTGCGTGAGCGTGGACAGCAGGTGCTGGTCGTATCGTCCGGCGCCATCGCGCTCGGGCGCCGTTATCTGGGCATGTCGCAGGAGCAGGCGCGACTCGAGGACCACCAGGCGGCTGCTGCTGCCGGCCAGGTCCTGCTCGCACACGCCTACCAGGATTTGCTGGACGAGCGCGGGGTGCGCATTGCGCAGGTGCTGTTGACGCTCGATGACACCGAAAATCGTCGTCGTTACCTGAATGCCCGCAGCACCCTAGCAACGCTGCTGCGGCTCGGTGTCGTGCCGGTGATCAATGAGAACGACACCGTCGCCACCCAGGAAATCCGTTACGGTGACAACGACCGCCTCGGCGCCCGCGTCGCCGAGATGGTCAGCGCCGATTGCCTCGTGCTGCTGTCGGACGTCGACGGCTTTTATACCGCGGATCCGACCACGGATCCCAATGCGGAGCTGATACCGGAGGTTCGCGATATTACTGCCGATATCGAAGAGCGAGCCGGCGCATCGAATACCGCATTCGGTTCGGGCGGCATGAAGACCAAGCTGGCCGCCGCCCGAATTTGCATGGCGGCGGGCTGTGCCACGCTGATCGCCAACGGCCATCGTTTGCAGCCGCTGCGTGCGATCGAGTCCGGTGGGTCGTGCACATGGTTTATTCCGAGGAAGTCACCCCGGGCTGCCCGGAAGCAATGGATCGCCGGCAGTCTGACGTCGCGGGGACGCCTCGTCATCGATGCAGGCGCCGAACGCGCCTTGACCAGCGGCGGCAGCCTGCTGCCCGTCGGCGTGGTGGCCGTCGAGGGCGAATTCGAACGCGGCGATGCGATTTCCGTGGTCGATATGAACGGGAGGGACGTCGCGCGCGGCCTGGCGGCGTATTCCAGTCGTGACGCCGAGGTAATCCGTGGCCGTCGCAGCGAAGAAATCGGATCTCTGCTTGGTTACGGTGGGCGAGATGAGATAATACATCGCGACGACCTGGTCCTGGTGGATGGTTAACGAATGAGCGCGACGAGCGAACAGCTGGATACGAAAATCGCAGAGGTCATGACGACGCTCGGCCGCCGGGCGCGCGTGGCGGCGGGAGAACTCGCGAAAGCCGGCGCAGATCAAAAGATCGAGGCGCTGCACGAGTCGGCCCGGCACATCCGGGAGCGCGCAACGGAAATCCTGCAGGCGAACGCGGTGGACATGGAGACGGCGAGGGCGCGCAACCTGTCGGGCTCGATGCTCGATCGCCTTTTGCTGGACGAGCAGCGCATCGAGTCGATGGCCGCAGGCGTCGAACAGGTCGCGACACTGGATGATCCGATCGGGCAGGTCATTGCCGATTGGGATCGCCCCAATGGATTGCGAATCCAGCGCGTCCGGGTGCCGCTCGGGGTCATCGGCATCATTTACGAAAGCCGGCCGAACGTGACATCCGATGCGGGCGCGCTGTGCCTCAAGTCGGGCAATGCGGTCATTCTTCGTGGTGGATCCGAGAGCTTCAATTCGAGCAGCGCCATCCACGCCTGCTTCGAGGCAGGTCTCCAGGGCGCGTCATTGTCGCCCCATGCAATCCAGATGGTGCCAACGCGTAGCCGGGATGCTGTCGGCATGATGCTGTCCGGACTGGACGGCTGCGTCGACGTAATCGT
>JBLYYV010000374.1:0-3203 GCA_048550095.1 Gammaproteobacteria bacterium | reverse complement strand
CGAACAACACCTGTTCGCCGGCTCCGGCGACGCTGGCGCCGACCCAGAGCTGCACGTTGACCGTGCGCTTCGAGCCGACTACGACCGGCGATTTTGTCGACAGCTTCGATATTCCGTCGGACGATCCCGACGAGCCGTCTGTCACCGTCAGCGTGAGCGGAACGGGTGTGACTGTGGCGATGCCGGACATCCGCGTCACCGACTCCATCGATCCGAACGACGACCTGCAGCTTCCGTATGGCAACATCTGGGAGTTTTTCACGATCGATGAGACGATCAGCGTGACCAACGATGGCAACGCAGATCTGGTCATCGGGACGATCGCTGCCCCCGCCGCGCCGTTCGCGATCGTCAGCGATCCGTGCTCGGGTCAGACGCTGGCGCCGTCCACGTCGTGTATCGTCGACGTAAGCTTCACCGCGGCAACACTCAATTCGTTTAACGACACCGTCGAGATTCCGTCGAACGACCCCGACGAGGCCACCGTGACGGTCAGCCTGAGCGGCACGGGCATTCCGCCGCAAGTCGGCGAGAAACTGTCGACCGAGCCGTCCGGCTCGAACGGTGGATTTTTCGGCGCGGCTGTGGATCTTCCGACGCTGGTCGCACTGCTGTTGCTGATCGGGTTCAGTCGCTCGCGGCGCCTGCTCGCGCCGCTGATCTAGGAATATGTAAAACCGACAGTGTTGCGATTTTCATTATCCACGCGGATTGCGTAAGATACTGAGACAAATAAATAAACCCACATTTGTGGAGCGCCAAGCCAGGCTCATTAAACCTCTCCCGATGACGCGTCGGGGCCTGCTTGTGAATATCGATGCCAGGAGGGGGGCACACATGAAAGTTTTTCGAATTAGACTCGCGCGCGTTTTCGGCCTGTTGGTCGTTACATTCTTTGTATCTTCTACGACGCACGCGACCGGCGTCAGCGGTCTCGTCGTATTCGGCGACAGCCTGTCGGACACGGGCAACCTGTTCGCCGCGACCGGCGGCGATATTCCGCCCTTCCCATACTTCGACGGCCGTTTTTCGAACGGCGCGATCTGGGTCGACACGCTGACGTCGAGCCTCGGAGTTGCCGTGGACAACTACGCCGTCGGCGGCGCGCAGACCGGCACCGGCAACGTGAACGACGGCCACCCGAACGGGCCCTTCGGCGGGCTGCAGAACCAAATCGCCGATTACACGTCCGGGACCGTCGATACCTCGGCGACCCACTTCATCTGGGCCGGCGGGAACAACTTCACGAGTATTCCAGCCGACGTTCCAGCGGCGATTCAGCAGTCCATCACCGAGCTGCTGACGGCCGTCGGCAACCTGAAGGCACAAGGCGTCACGGACATCTGGATGATCAACCTCCCGGACCTCGGCCTGACGCCGCGCCTGATCGACGCCGGCCTCGGCGCGCAGGGATCGGCGCTGACGGACGCGTTCAACAACTCGCTGGATTTAGGTCTCGCGGGCGCCGGGTTCACGGACGTCGAAGTCTTCGACGCCGCAGGCCTACTGCGCGAGGTCGTCGCCGACCCGGGCAGCTTCGGCTTCGCGAACGTCACCGATGGCTGCATCTTCGACGTCACCTGCGTGTTAAGCCCCGCGGCAGCCGACACCTACCTGTTCTGGGACGACATCCATCCGACAACGGCGACGCACGACATCTTCGCGCAACGCATCGAGGCCGCGCTAATACCGGTGCCGGCGGCTATCTGGCTGTTCGGTTCGTCCCTCGTGGCCCTGGGTTGGGTGCGACGCCGCACCGTTTAGCCGACCGCAGCGTCGATTCAGAAGCCCCGCCATTCGCGGGGTTTCTTTTTAGACTAGAATCAGGTCATCGATACGCTCCACGACAAGACCGCGATCGTTACCGGTGGCTCCGACGGTGTCGGCGCGGCTACCGCAGCCGGGCTGGCGGACGCCGGTGCCAACCTGGTGCTCGTCGCCCGCGGTCAGGAGAAACTCGAGACCGTCGCGGCCCGGCTCCGCGTCAAGACGCGCGTGCTCGTCGCCCCGATGGACATCACGGATGAAAGTGCTTGTGAACGCCTGCTGCAGAAAACGCAGCAGACATTCGGGTCTATCGATATTCTGGTCAACAACGCCGGTTGTCATGCACGCGGCCTCGTCGAGGACGTCTCAACCGACGAACTCGGCCGGATGATCGACGTCAACCTGAAAGCGCCGATTCTTCTGAGCCGCATGGCGCTGCCATACCTGCGGGAGTCTCGTGGCGGCGCGGCGATCGTCAATGTCGCCTCACTCGCCGGCAGAGTCGCCCTCGGCGGCGCGGCCACCTACTCCGCTACCAAATTCGCACTGCGCGTCTTTACCTTCGCGCTGGCCGACGAGCTGCGGGGCACGAACATCAAGCTGGCGGCCGTGTCACCCGGCCCCATCGACACCGGCTTCATCATGTCAGACGTCGATGCCGTCGCCGATATCACGTTCTCCCAGCCGATCAGCACCGCCGAGGAAGTCGCGGACGAGATCCTGAAGCTGTGTATGAACGACAAGCTCGAGCGATCGATGCCCCCGAGCAGCGGATTCATGACGACGCTGTCGTATCTGTTTCCTTCGGTCGCCCGGCGCGTCCGACCGATGCTCGAACGCAAGGGCCGACGCACGAAGCAACGCCTGAAAGCAGCAACGCAACACGCCGCAACGCAATCCGTGGAGTAAGCCCCTATCGACGCGCTCGCGACAGATACCACACGCATTGCCTATATCGACGGCATTCGGCTGCATCGTGCGCTCCGCGCAGGCATCGAACGCGTCGTCGCCGAGCGAACCTACCTGAACCAGATCAACGTGTTCCCGGTCCCCGACGGCGATACCGGCACCAACCTGGCGCTGACCTTCAATTCAATCGCCCAGCGGCTCTCAAATCTCGAGACCGGGCATGCCGGGAAACTGCTGACCGAGGTTGCCGACGCGGCGCTCGACGGCGCGCGCGGCAATTCGGGCGCGATCCTCGCGCAGTTCCTGCAGGGCCTGGCCGACGCGCTCGGCGAAGTACGCGCAATCGCGCCGGCGGCTTTTGCCAAAGCGATGCATACGGGCAACGAGTACGCCCGCACCGCACTGGGCGAACCGAAGGAAGGCACGATCCTGTCCGTCATTCGCGACGTGGCGAACGAGGTCGTCAGCCAGCAGACGATCCACGCGCACGACTTCGTGCCGATCCTCGAGGCGGGCCTGGCGACCGG
>JBLYYV010000373.1:0-3709 GCA_048550095.1 Gammaproteobacteria bacterium | reverse complement strand
GCGGTTATGTATTCGAGGGTCACGTACCTGCGAAATATATCTCCGAGTTCCTGCAGGATCCGCCGGACGGCGCCCGCGGCCTGGTCGTGCCGGCCATGCCGGTCGGCAGTCCGGGTATGGAATACAAGGATCAGTTTAGTCCCTACGACGTCTTGCTACTCAAGGCAGATGGCACTTACGAGGTGTTTGCCCACGTCAGCAAGCTCGACGACGCCGGACAGCATTAGGCATGCCCGAACGCGGCTCGGCCGACTGGTCGCGGCGCCGCTTCCTGACCGGCGTCGGCGCGGGGGCTGCGGCGTTCTCGCTTGGCCAGCCGAGTCTCGCGCGCAATCAAGGGCAGGGTGCGGTCGAGGCGCCGCAGATCCTGGCCGGAAACCGGTTCGACCTGAGTATTGGTTACCGGGATGCGAATTTCACCGGCCGCAAACGAGTCGCGACCGTCATCAATGGTTCGGTTCCCGGGCCTGTTTTGCGCTGGAAGGAAGGCGATACCGTTACGCTGCGGGTGACGAATCACCTGGCCGTTGACAGTTCGATCCACTGGCATGGCATGATCCTGCCGCCGGACATGGACGGTGTGCCCGATATCAGTTTTCCCGGCATCCGGCCCGGCGAGACCTTCGAGTACCGTTTCGACGTTCGTCAATCAGGCACTTATTGGTATCACAGTCACTCCGGGTTCCAGGAGCAGACGGGTATGTATGGCGCCCTCGTCATCGACCCGCTCGAGCCGGAACCGCATGCATTCGACCGTGACTACGCGGTCGTGCTGTCCGACTGGAGCGACGAGAAGCCTGAAAAGATCTACGCGAAACTCAAGAAGCTCAGCCACTACTACAATTTTCGCGAACGAACCGTCGCCGAACTCTGGGACGAGATCCGCGAGGGTGGGCTGATCGCGACGGCGCGTGCCCGCCGGATGTGGAATACGCAACTGATGAGCGACCGCGATCTTGCCGACGTGACCGGTTACACCTACACGTTCCTGATGAACGGGCAGCCGCCGGCGAACGGCTGGACCGGGTTGTTCTCGGGCGGCGAAAAGGTGCGCTTGCGCTTCATCAACGGGTCCGCGATGACGTTCTTCGACGTGCGAATTCCGGGCCTCAAAATGACCGTCGTCGCGGCCGACGGACAGAACATCGAGCCCGTTACCGTCGAGCAGTTTCGCATGGGTGTCGCCGAGACCTACGACGTTATCGTCGAACCCGATGCGGATACGCCCTATGCGATTTTCGCCAGTTCGATCGACCGAACCGGGTACGCATTCGGGAATTTGACGCCCGACCCATCCCTGCGCGCCGATGCACCGCCGATGGATCCGCCCCCATTGCTGACGCATCTGGATATGGGCATGGCCGACCATGCCGGCCACGACATGTCGGCGGGGAAGAGGCAGGATCATTCGAGTCAAGACGGACATGCGGCGATGGGCCACGATGCGGCGAGTCTTGCTCCGGCCGGCCTCGCTCCGGCTGGCCTCGCTCCGGCTGGAGAGGGCAGCAGCGCTCCGATCGTCCACCCGCAGACCGAGCGCGGACCCGGGGTCGACATGCAGGCGGAGGACCCGCAGACCAGGCTGCAGGATCCCGGCATCGGCTTGCGCGACAACGGCCGCCGCGTTCTGACCTATGGCGACCTGCGAAGCCTCGCGCCGACGGCCGATCCGCGCGACCCGTCGCGCGAAATTCAGCTGCACCTGACCGGCGCGATGAATCGATACATGTGGTCGATTGACGGCATCAAGTATGCCGATGCGGAGCCGGTTCAGCTCGTTTACGGAGAGCGGGTTCGTGTCACGCTCGTAAATGACACGATGATGAATCACCCGATGCACCTGCACGGCATGTGGAGCGATCTCGAGACCGGCGACGGCGAGCACATCCCGCGCAAACACACCGTGGTCGTGCAGCCCGGGAGCAAAATCAGCTACCTGGTCACGGCCGATGCGCCCGGCGAATGGGCTTTCCATTGCCACCTGCTGTATCACATGCCCGGGATGTTTCGGATGGTGCGCGTCACCTGAGCGGCTGCTTGGCGAAACTAGCCGGGCGAGAAAAACAAACAAATCAATATACTGCTGCGACTTCCTCCTAAAGAGTATTCAATTCGCCGCTGCCGTATTCGCGCGCCGCAACTTGTCACAAAAATTTAATGGCAGGATTGGGCCGATCGCAGTAAAATTGCGAGTCAAAAGCGGCGACAGCCGAATCATAAGAACGAACCAGTACCCCAGTAGCCCAATAACCCAGAACCTCAGGAATCGAGGAAGGAACGGCGATGCGCACACGCCCCCTGTGCTCCAGCGTCTTCATGAATCTGTCGGAATCCCGCATCGAGCGTATTCGATGGTCGGGCTCCGAAGACGAACGATGGTATGTCGATCGGTTGTTCGATAAGCCTCAGGCTTACCGGCGCTGGGAGTCTTCCCATTTCAGTCTCGTCAAGAAGGTCGCTGCCAACCGCACGTCGCGGGGCCAGATCTACGGCCTGCGAAAAGCGCGTTTTTCCCTCGTGCAGCGACAGGCATTGTTCCAGTACTTTCGCGATGCGGAGGTCAGAGGTCAGCGCCGCGAGTTGCTGGTATCCGCGTTTCATCCGGCGGCCGAATTTCGCAAGGCCGTAGCGACAGAGCACGATCAGTTCCTGCGTTCCAATTCGAGCTTGCTCTGTTCCGACTATCTTGGGTCAGAGCTGCTCAATGACGAGCGCTTCGAGGCGGAGCTGGACAGATATCGGAGCGGCTACATGGAGTTTTTCTCGCTGTATTGCGACTGGATCGTTGCCGAATCCGAGGATCAGGAATTTCCGTTGCGACCGCTGCTATCGGAGATGAAGCAGACCCTGTCGCGCTTGCAGGCGCGGATGATCGCCATGCCGATTGCCGGCAACCGCCGCGAGGCAGAGCGCTCCGCATGGGCCTGAGCATACCGCTGCAATAACGGTCCCCCAATCGACCGGCAGCAGCCCCGGACGAGAACCCGAACATCATGAGCAGATGCTGGCCAGCGGGCGCGGCGCGCCTGTTGCAGTATCGCGCGAGAGTGTCAGTATGGCATGCACACCTCGCGGATACGGCGTGCGAAACCGCGGGTGTAAAGGAGTTTAACGATGCGGTTGGGAATGATCGGCCTGGGCAAGATGGGTGGCAACATGGGGCGTCGCTTGCGCGGCGGAAATGTGGATGTCGTCGGCTACGATCGCGACCCTGCTTTGACCGCTGAACTGTCTGAAGAGTCCGGCATGTCGGCGGCGTCTTCCGTTGAAGACCTGGTCGCTCGGCTGGACGCGCCTCGCGTGATTTGGTTGATGCTGCCCGCCGGGGATGTGACCGAACGAGCCATTGCGCAGGTCGCGGATCTGTTGTCGGCGGGCGACGTCATCGTCGACGGCGCGAACTCCAATTTCAACGACTCGATGCGCCGGTCCGCCGAATTGCGCGACCGCGGAATCTCGTTTGTCGATGCCGGCGTATCGGGCGGAATCTGGGGCCTGCAGGAGGGATATGCGCTGATGCTCGGCGGTGAGTCATCGGTTGTCGATCAACTGCGTCCGGCGCTCGAAGTTCTCGCGCCGGCACCTGACCGCGGTTGGATGCATTGTGGACCCGCGGGCAGCGGACACTACGTCAAGATGGTCCATAACGGCATCGAGTACGGAATGATGCAGGCATATGCCGAGGGTTTCGCGTTGATGAAGTCACGGC
>JBLYYV010000372.1:0-2985 GCA_048550095.1 Gammaproteobacteria bacterium | reverse complement strand
ATGATATCGCCGCCGGGGACGTTGCCGTACGGTCGAGCCGCAAAGGCAAGTTTTTGGCGGTGACGGTGACGATCGACGCGCAGAGTCAGGAACATCTCGACCGTGTATATCGAAACCTGACGGCGAGCGAGCGCATACTCTACGTCCTGTGATTTTCCGCCGCCACCGCGCGGCGCCATTCGCGTGAACTGATTTGCCTACCGTCCGTCAACTTGGCCTGGCCGACTACCAAGAGACCTTCACCGCGATGAAGGACTTCACGGATCGGCGCGGACCGAACACCGCAGACGAATTCTGGCTGTTGCAGCATCGCCCCGTTTACACGCTTGGGCTGAACGCCGATCCCGCCCATGTCCTCGCCCCGGGCGACGTGCCGGTCGTGCAGGTCGACCGCGGCGGACAGGTCACCTATCACGGGCCGGGCCAGTTGGTCGTCTACACGCTCATCGATCTGAAACGCGCTGGTTTAGGCATCCGCGACCTGGTATCCGCGCTCGAAAACTGCGTGATCGTCTTCGTCGCCAAACACGGTATCGAAGCGGCGGCGCGATGCGATGCGCCGGGCGTCTACGTCGACGGCAAGAAACTGGCGAGCATCGGCCTTCGGGTCCGGCGCGGCTGCAGCTATCACGGCCTGTCGCTGAACGTATCGATGGATATCGAACCGTTCAGCCGCATCAACCCATGCGGGTTCGAAGACCTGTCAGTCACGCAACTCACAGACCTGGGCCTGCCGACAGATCTCGATTTGATCGGCACGGAACTCACCCAACTGCTCGCAGCGGAGCTGGGGCTGGAGGCGAACGCTTAGCCGGTGATCTCGTCGATCGCCCGGTTGTCAGCGATACCGGCGATCTTCCAGCCGTCGGGCGTCAGGATCATCAGGTACACATGGTTGGCCGTCGCGCTCGCGATCTCTTCCTTGCCTTTCATCTGACGTCGAGTATCGATCTGCACCCAGACGGTCGCGATGTTGCCCATCGCGCGAGCATCCAGCACCGTGACCTTGCGCTCGTACATCGATGTCGAGCCCGCGACCACCGGCGCGACCATCTGCCAATACGGCACGATCGCGCTCGTCAGTTTTTCCGGCTCGAAACCGGCGTGCGGCGATTTGATCGTGAACTGCACGCCGCCGTCCGCCAGGTACTGTGTCAGGCCAACCGCATCGCCCTTTCGCATCTCTTCATTGAAAGCGATCACGACATCCGATGGTTCCAGCGGCTCGCCATCGGCCGCTCCGGCGAAGGGCGCGAACAACATCGCAGCCGCGAACAGAGGCATGATTCGGATCGGGGCATGGCGCATCGGATTCTCCCAGTCAGCAAGGCCTTTGCATAAAGGATACATAGATGTATACTTTTTTGCACGCAATTTTCTGCCGCGAGGATCGCCCTCCATGTCCACGCCGACCGTTACCGAACGAGAACCTGCCGGCTCCGGGGGCTCCAAGCTTTGGCGCGCCCCGTTCGTCGGCATTGCCGTCGTGATCATCATGATCCTCGGCATTGGCCTCGCCCACGCGCTGATGCGCGCGATCGAGGAAGCACTCGGTCATGACAAGACCTACATCGCATCGATCTTTCTCGGCGCCGGCGCCATCGTCTGGCTGTGGTATGGGATCAAGTCGAAGAGCGAAAACTTCGCCACATGGACCGGCTTCTTCACGGGCATCATCATCTGGATGACTTGGGTCGAGTTCTTCTATATGTACTACGGCCGCAAGAATTTCGGGCTGATGCCACGCATGGAAGACGGCATGGTCACGACCGAACCGGAATACCTGATCATGGCCGGAACGATCGGCCTGTTGATGATGATGCTGTGCTTCTACACGTTCGACAAAGACACGCGCTGCAACATGTTCGTCTGGATACAGAATCGTCTCGGCCTGCGCGAAGGCCTCGGGCCCAGCACCAAAAAGGCGCGCGATCGCAACTACGCGATCATCACGTTCATGGAAACGATCTACGTAACCTGGTTCATGTATGGCTGGAATCTGCTCGTGTTCGATCCGGCGTTCGTCGGTTTCGGCGAAAGCGCGTTCTACGTCGAGGCGTTCACCGTGTTCGTCTCTATCGTCTGGGGCGGCTTCTGCTTTAGCCGGCTGTTGAAATATCGCCGTACGTCGACAGCGGTGCGCTATGGCCTGCCGACCGCGAATATCCTGTGGATCAGTGTCGAGATCTCGTCCCGCTGGGGCGTGCTGACCGAGATCTGGCTATACCCGACGAAGTATGCGACCGAACTGCTGCTGATCCTGGCGGCATTTACCGTGCTGTCGGTCATGATCTACAAGGCGCCGAAGAAGTCTTCGGAGATCGGGGAATGGTGATGAATAAAACCTCGATGCTCCCGCACTGGGCGCTGGCGACTCTGCTGCTCGCGGCCGTCGATGCCGCACAGGCTGCCGACAAGCTGACGCTGCGCCCCGGGATGGTGGGCGTCGCAGACATCGGCGCAATCAGCTGCGCGACGTTCTCACACATGTACCCGGCCGGCCCGACCGGCGTGCGCCAGGCGGTATTGACGTACTCACAGGGCTACTTCTTCGCGCGCTCCGGCAAGACCACCGACGAGATTCTGTCGGGCTTGCCGGCCGACAACCCGTGGGACTTCGAGACCTTAACGGATCACATCGTCGACTATTGCGCGGCGAATCCGGAATCCGCAGTGCATGACGCCGTTATCGACCTGTGGGGCCGGCTCGATGCAGGCCCGGCTCGCGAAGCACCGCTCGACGCTTCAGAATGATTCGGGGAGCGACGGCGCCTGTAGATTCATATCCAGCGTACGTACCGGGACGCCCTCGATCGCGACTTCGAAGCTGAGCGGCCCCGGGGGGTCTCCCTCGGTGATCACCCAGAAGTGTGCGATCGCGTCGGAACTGACCGGCGACGTCCGATTCGTCACGACCTGGTTGGCCTCGGCATCGAGCCGGGAACCTTCGCCTACCCCGACAACCTGATCCGGCCCGCCGGACGT
>JBLYYV010000371.1:0-4770 GCA_048550095.1 Gammaproteobacteria bacterium | reverse complement strand
TCGGGTGCCAATTCAATCGACTCGGTAAAGTACGGCAGCGCTGCATCGAATTCACCCTGGAACTTCCGAACGTCCCCGCGGCCGGCCAATGCCCGCGCACGCGTCCCTTCGTCTGCGGCGGCAATCGAATACCAGCGATCTGCGTTTTCCAGTTCGCCCAAACGTAATGCGAGCCCTGCGAGTGTCAGTGCGGCCTGCTCGCGTGACAGCGTTTCGACCTCGTAGTCAAACTCCGGCAGTAACTTGTCGATCGGGAGACTGAAATACGCGAATCTTCCCTTTGACAGGTAGCGTTTTATGTCGCGATTGATAGAGGACATGTCGATTCCGAACGCCGTCGCGAAAGCCTCCTCGTGGCCGGTGTTGGATTCCAGCAGTTCCAGGTAGCGCGCCATATCTATACCGAAGGGTCGGTCATGATCCTTGCGGTTCTGCAGGTAGTGAACCAGCGCCCATGCCTCTGCATAGAACATCGACTTGCTCTCGCGGGACCAGTCGGCGTATCCCTCGGCAGACAGAATCTTGCGCATCGGAATCCAACTCGAATACATCAGATTGCCGCTGCGGCTTTCCAGCGGCAGGCCGACCTGGAAATTGCCGCGAGTGACTCTCGACGAGCTCAGGTACTCGGCGAATCCTTCGTCGAACCATCGCGGGTAGATCAGCTTGCCGTGATTGCGCACGAGAAAATGAACATACTCGTGCAGGATAATGCTGGTTTCCTTCATGCCGCCGGTCTCGCGAATGACGATCGAGTTTTCTCGCAGGCTAGGGACAAACTGGCCGGCGACCTCGTGTTGAATACCCGCATCTACGGCGTCGCCGCGACCGCGGAACGCGATGATCCGGGTGGGGATTGCTGCTTCGGTATCGCGGACGTTAGTCAGGATGGAGACGGCGACCTTGAACAGCTCTAGATTGTGCGCTAATTCAATCGTATCCGACTCTTTCTGGGCGCTGCGGATCGTGAAATTCTGGGTGCGCACCTCGATCCAGTCGCGATCGATGACTTCCTTCGCTGGCGTCGCCGCGGCGACGAGCGACAGTAGCAACGCCGCCTGGCACCGGGCCCGGATTAGCTGTAGTGGGATGAGCCTAACCGAAGAAAGAATTGCCATACCTGTTAATTTATCACCACAATTAAGAGCCGTGCCACGTCCGGTCGCCGTAATGCGGCCGGGATGATCGCGCAGGCTTCGCCATTCAGCGATGGCGAAAGTACCTGTGCCGGATCTATTGTCTGCACTGACTTCGTACCCGTCAAAAGTGTGGGATCTGAATCCGGGGTGGTAGAGTTTCCGTCGTCGGCATGCGCGGGAGGAGCCGATGAGCTGGACGAGCAAACTGGTGTTCAACCGCCTGTACGGATCCGCCAGCGCGGCCGCAGATCTACCGTGGTATGAAGCGGATCCGCCAGCCTTGCTGGCAAAGGCGCTGGATGCGCGCACCGAGCCCGGTCGCGCCCTGGATGTCGGTTGCGGCGCCGGCGCGTACACGCTGTACATGGCGTCACGGGGTTATGCGACCACCGGCATCGACTACATGCCGCAAGCGATCGACCTGCTGCGGAAAAGCGCGCTGGAAACCGGCGCCGACATCACCGCGGTGCAGGCGGACGTCAAGACCTGGGTTGCCGAACAGCCCTTCGATGTCGTCCTCGATGTCGGTTGTCTGCACAGCCTGTCGCGGGGTGAACGCGACATCTATCGCCGGCAGCTGCTCCGCTGGTTGGCGCCGGGCGGCGACTATATCCTGATTCATCTCGGCCGCCGCGCCTGGTGGGACGCGTGGCCGATTGGCCCCAACCGCGTGCAGCAGTCCCGGATCATCGAACTGTTCGCGCCGGAGCTCGACTTGCACCAGAGCGAAGCCGAAGAAAAGCGCGGCCTGCCGATGTTGGTCGGCGGGTCGATGCTCACCATGCGCTACTGGTTCAAACGCTGAGTCTGAGCCTTTGCCTGAATCTACGGCACGATAGATATAAAGCGCCGGATACATCTCAGTCGCGGGTCACCAGACCCGGCGCCTTTCTGTGCATGTCGTTCCCGCGGAGTGGTGCGGCCGGTTTGTCGCCGGCTGTGAGTTCTACGTATTGCGACGCGCCAACGTGAGGCACATTCTATGTATATATACCTGCGGGGAAGGTATCGTGATTTTTCATACCCAGCGCTCGCCGCGCCGACGGCTCATCTGGCGTCGCTCGCATGTTCGGGTCGCGCGTCTCATCCTGGTTACAACCATGTTTCTAGGCCTGTCGGCGCCGGCCTGGGCCGCAACGACAGTTCCGATGGAAGTGCAGATGCCGGGCTCCCAGCCGGGAGAGGTCGGCAACATCGAATCGGTCGACAAGTGCGACAACTGTCACCAGGACAACGACCCGGTCGTAAACATCGCGCACGATTGGCGCGGCAGCATGATGGCCCACGCGGGTCGCGATCCGATCTACTGGGCGACGGTCGCGATCGCGGAGCAGGATTTCGACGGCTCGGGCGACCTGTGCATTCGCTGTCACACGATGGGCGGCTGGCAGGCCGGTCACTCGACGCCGACCGATGCGTCGACGCTGACGAACGGCGAGGCCGCCGACGGCGTTGGGTGCGACGTCTGCCACAAGATGACCAACCCAGATAACTCCGAACACATCGGCGCGCAAACCCCGCCATTCGTCGCCAACGACGGCGGCACGCCGGCGGAGGGCTATTACGGCACCGCGCAGCTGTCCCTGCTCGACTCGAATACCAAACTCGGCCCTTACGCCAACGCCGTCCCGAAACACCACTGGGACCAGTCGCTGTTCCATCGCTCGGTCGACTTCTGCGGTTCTTGTCACGACGTGTCGAACCCGGTGGTCGGCGATCTCGCGCCGAACAACGGCGCGCAGCAACCCCTCGACCCCGGCACCTTCGACGGCCAGCTCGACACGCCCTCGAACCCGCGCAACATCGAAGACAAGGCCGCGTTCAACAATCCGCCGTATAAATACGGCGTCGTCGAACGCACCTATAGCGAGTACAAGGCGAGCCTGCTGTCGCAGACGCTGGTCTCCGCCTACCCGTCACTGCCGACGGACCTGCAGGCCGGCCTGGTCGAGATCGCCTACAACGCGGCGCTCGTCGCCGGCACCGGCGGCAATTACGCCGACGGGGCCCCTCGTTACTTCAGCTGCCAGACCTGCCACATGCAGGCGGTGACGGGTCTCGGTGCCAACAAGGCCGGTGTGCCCGAGCGCCCGGACCTGCCGATGCACGACATGACCGGGGGCAACTATTGGATGCCGCAGGTCATGCAGTACATGGATAACCAGGGCACGCTGCTGCTCGGCGGTAACCTGACCCCCGCCGAGATCACCGGCATGAACGACGGCATCGCGCGCGCACACGCTAATCTCGAGAACGCCGCCTCGCTGTCGGTCACCGGCAATACGCTGCGCGTCGTCAACCTCACCGCTCATAAGCTGATCTCGGGCTATCCCGAAGGTCGGCGCATGTGGCTGAACATCGTGTGGAGGAATTCGACCGGCGCGATCATTCGCGAAGACGGCGCATACGGTGCGCTGCAACTGGGCTACGACATCACCGGTGATGCCACGAACGACACGGTCGAGACGTTACTCGATCTCAATGACCCGAACACGAAGGTCTACGAAGCGCACGGCGCGATCACCCAGGAATGGGCCAGCAAGCTGATCGCGGTGTCGTCGAGCTACGGCGCCGTGCCGGTCGCGTTCGACCGCGTGACAGGCGCCGTGACGCACACCGTCGCCGACATCGCCGCGCTGAACCCGGGTGAGTATCACGACACGTTCCACTTCGTGCTGAACAACAAGGTCGTCAAGGACAACCGCATCCCGCCGTACGGCATGGCCTACAACGAGTCGCTGACGCGCTCCATCGTGCCGGTACCCGCCACACAGTACGGCAGTCCGGGGCCGGGCGGTGTTTTCAATTACTGGGACGACTTCGCGCTGAGCCCGCCGGCCGGCGCGGCGACGGCCGACATCAGCCTGAAGTACCAGCCCACGAGCTGGGAGTACATCCAGTTCCTCGACCATGCCAACAACGGCAGCGTCGCGTTCCTCGCCAACGAGGGCGCGAACATGCTGGATGCCTGGCTGAATACCGGCATGGCCGCGCCGCACACAATGGCCACCGCGCAATGGGTCGCGCCTGACACTGACGGCGACGGCGTACCCGACGGCGCCGACAACTGTCCGGCCGATCCGAACCCGCTGCAGGAGAACAACGACGGCGACGCCTCGGGCGATGTCTGCGATGCCGACGACGACAACGACGGCATGACCGACGTCGACGAGGAAAACTACGACGGCGTGCCGGGCTATAACCCGGGCAGCGACCCCGATCCGTTCAACGCCGACACCGACGGCGACGGCTACCTCGACGGCGCGGACCCGGTGCCGCTGCACTTCAACCATGCTGACGGCGACGTGGGTCCGTTCGGCGCGCGGGATGGCGAAGCGAACGTATCCGACCTGCTGGTCTGCGCGCAATTCATTCTCGGCCTGAAGCAGCCCACCGACGAGGACCTCGCGCATGGCGATCTGCATCCGGACGGCGCGCCGGACGGCGAGATCAGCTTGGGCGACTATCTCGAGCTGCAGAGACTGCTGCTGGAGTAACTCCGACTTCCATTATTCGACTCTGGCCCGGAGGAGGTCGAGTACCTGCGAGTACGACTCCATCGGGGCGCTGCCCGTCGCGATCTCGTTGCCGTCCCGATCGAATACGTGCAACAACGGCGTCTGGTATCCGC
>JBLYYV010000370.1:0-3313 GCA_048550095.1 Gammaproteobacteria bacterium | reverse complement strand
TCCGACCTGACCGCGCTGAATGCCATCGACGGCGTGTCCACGACGATCGGCGACGCAATGGTGATAGAAGACGTGACCGCCGCGTTTGCATCGGGCGAATTCGACGCCGCCGTCAGCACGCTGGGCGGCACGCTCGAGGCCGATGTTTCGGTCGATTCGGTCGGCAATATCAACGCGATCGATGCCGCGAAGGGCGCGGGCGTCGAGCGCTTCATCCTGATCACGTCGATCGGCGCGGGCGACAGTCGGGCCGGCTCCCCGAAGGGCATGTTGAAGGTGCTCGGGCCGGTGCTGGTCGAGAAAGAGAAAGCGGAGCGCCACCTGATCGATTCGGGCCTGAAGTGGACCATCATGCGCCCCGGGGTGTTGAAGGACGATCCGGCAACCGGCAAGGGCATCCTGACGCAGGACACGTCGGCCCTCGGGATGATCAATCGCGCCGAGCTCGCGCGGCTGATCGGCGATGCGATCGCTGACGAAGAAACCATCCGTCGGATCTATACGGCGATCGAAACGCGCTAGCGTTTGAACCGAACCCAACGCATTCATAGGGAATGAATTCTCAGGCCGGACATTGGTGGCCCGTCATCGCCTCGAGCGCAGTGCGATCCCGGCCCGTCGGCCAGATGCGTTTCGGCCGCAAGCTGGTCTTCTGGCGCAGCGGCGGGCGGGTCGTGTGCATGCCCGATCGGTGCCCCCATCGGGGCGCGGCGCTGAGTCTCGGTCGCGTCAACGATGACGCCATCGCGTGCCCGTTTCACGGCATCGAGTTTTCCGCACAAGGCCATTGCGTCAACGTCCCGGTCGAAACCAGTCCGCGCATTCCGGACGACTTCGTCATACCGTGCCTGCCGGTGACCGAGTCGGACGGGTACGTCTGGTTATGGACGGGGGCAGAGGCCCCGGAGGAACAGCCGGCATTGCCGCGGCATCCCGCCGTGGCGGGGATGACCTATGGCGAATCGACGACCGAATGGCCGGCGCACTATACCCGCTGCATCGAGAACGTCTGCGACTTCAGCCACCTGCCGTACGTGCATCGCACGACGATCGGCCGCGGCAAGCCCGAGTCGTTCACGCAAACAGAAATTGAAGACGTGCCCGGCGGGTTTCGCGCGCATCTGCTTCGCGACGGCGAGCGCACACAGTGTCTCGAATTTTTGTATCCCAACCTGTGGCTGCTGATGATTTCAGATCGCTTCCTGCTCAGCGCCGTATTTGCGCCTGTCGACGATGAGCGCACGGCCGTGTTCGGGCGTACGTACCATCGGCTGCATGTGCCGGGCACCCAGTGGCTGGCGAATGCCTTCACGCGGCTGTCGCAGTTCATGGTATTTCGGGAAGACTGGCCGATCGTTGCCAGCCAGACGCCGGGCGATGTGCACGATGCAAAAGACGAAAAGCTGTTTCCGAGCGATGCGCCGGTGATGGCCTACCGCAAGCTACTGCGTGATCATCAATAGGCCCGGGGTGACAGGCTCAGGGCGATAGGGGCAGGGCGATAGGGGCAGGGTCATAGGCCCAGCATCGTCAGGCCGCGATGACCGCTCCGCTACGGGGTGGCTCGGCCAACCCGTAGCGCGTCCGGACGAAGATCGCGAACACGAATACGACGGCGCTGCCGAAGCCCATCATCAGGAACGGGCCGCCCGACATCCACATGTCGAAGAGATAACCGCCCACCACAGTGGCGACGATCGTGCCCACCCCGCCGAAGAAGTTGAACGCGCCCAGCGTCGAACCGGTGATCTTCGGATCGGCTTCCTGCCCGATCAGCGTCTGGCTCGCGATGACCGAGGCGATCATGCCGCTGCCGAGCACGATCCCGACCGGAATCGCCATCGCGACGAGCGGGCTGCCGAGGCTGCCGAACGCCAGGTAGCCGACGGCGCCCATGCCGGACGCGATGATCATGCCGGTGACGCGATCCACGCGGTCGTTGATGTACCCGAAGAATGCCGCGATCGGCAGCGGCGCCACCATGATCAGCGCCAGCAGCTTGCCCGCGCCGGCCTGCGCGTCGCCGGCGGACAGGTTCATGGCCATGCCGGCCTGCTGTGCCCACAACGACAGGTAAGCGCCAAGCACGACGTTGTCGCCGCGCGCGATGAATGCGCTGGCATAAGCGAGCGCGATCCGCGGGTTGCGCGCCGCGCCGAAACCTTCCTTGACGAGCGTCGACAGCGGGATCTTTTGATGCTCCAGCCTGAGCGTTTCGCCGCGCAGGCCGATCATGACGATTGCCGCTGAAATCAGACCGACCAGGCCGACGCCAACGATGGCGATACGCCCCGCGCTGACCGGGTCGAAACCCGATTCGGTCAGCCAGCTGATGACCTGGCCGCCGACGCCGGCGAGGATCGCGAGGCCGAATGCATTGAGTACCGAACCGAGCGCGACCAGCTTGCCGCGTGACATCTCCTGCGGGTAGTCGGTCAGTACCGTCGTGAACGTGCAGATGACGGCCGCGGCGCCAACCGCGAAGATCGCGCGGAACATCGTCAGCATCAGTACCGATGTCGCGAACGGGTAGGCCAGGTAGCCGGCCATGATCATCAGGTAGCCGAACGCCAGAACCGGCCGGCGGCCGATGCGATCGGAGAGCGCGCCGAACGGCCCGACCAGGCTCAGTATCACGACTTCGTGCACCAGCCCCATTTTGGCGATCACGCGGCCGTGCTCGGATTCCGGTATGCCCAGCATGACCTCCAGCACGTAGGGTTGCTGGAAATTCAGGAAGACCAGCAGGCCGATACTGATGAACAGCACGTACAGCAGGGTCCAGCCGTTGAGGCGAGTGACCCCGGGCTGGAGCCAGATATAGCCTAGTTTCGTGCCGTTCTTGTCATACATAAGCGGGCCTTTGGCGCACGAGATACACGGGTAATAATGGTTATACGTGCCGAATTCGGCGCTGGATTTATTTTTTGCGGAGAAAGTTTACGGAAACACCTACAGGTCGCCGAAATAGTCCTGTCGAATACGGTCGATGTAGCCCGCGACGTTGGCGGCAGCCCTGATCTGGTCACGTACCGGGCTGGCGAACGGGCCATCCTTGAGGTTGCCGATGACGCCGAATGCGCTGGCGTCGAACGAGGTAGGCGCAACGCCGAACAGGAACGGGCCGTCGCCGAGCAGCTCCGCGAAGGCCTCCACGTCCTTCGCCCCCAATGCGTAGACTTCCGCTTCGCCGTGACGGGCGACGCCCTGCGCATTGAGTTTTTCGATGGCGCGCTTTCTGACCATGTCCGGCACGTAAGCGAGCGCTTCCTCCGGCATGCCGGCGAACAGTTCGGCGGAGTAAATGGCGAAT
>JBLYYV010000369.1:0-5553 GCA_048550095.1 Gammaproteobacteria bacterium | reverse complement strand
ATAGATGAGTGCTTCATTGCAGGATTTAGGACTCGTACCCTTTTTCGCGCAGCAAACAACGCTTGGCGAAATCGAGCAGCGGCGCGTTGGGCGTGTGACCGAGGTGCAACGTTCACTCATAACGATATAAGATGGCTCCGAGGAACGATCGATTGCTCTCACAGCGTCCTGGCATCAATCAATTCCAGAAGATCGGCCAACAGTTGGAGACTGGGTGGTTCTGGATGAGGAATCGTTGCGGATCGAGCGGGTTCTCGAGCGAAGAAGTGTCTTTCGGCGGATCGCTGCAGGAGACAAGGCTGAGATTCAGCTCATTGCCGCCAACATCGATATTCTTTTTGTCGTGACATCGTGCAACGAGGAGTTCAAGGAATCCCGACTGGAACGATACCTTGCCCTCGCAGTCGAGGCGGGCGTGATTCCGGTGGTCGTGCTGACCAAGATCGACTTGGCGGAAGATCCCGATTCTTACGTCGAGCGAGCACGCAAAGTTCAGCCGGGGATACCCGTAGAATCGGTCAATGCCCTCGATAGCGGCACATTCGCCGGCGTCAAAGCGTGGATCGAGCGGGGCAGCACAATCGCATTGGTAGGCTCGTCAGGCGTCGGCAAGTCCACCCTGCTCAATTCGCTGGCAGAATCGAAGATCGCTGCCACGAAAGCGATTCGTATCGACGACCAAAAGGGGCGGCACACGACGAGTCACCGCGCGCTTTTCCGGCTTGCGGACGGCGGGCTGGTGATCGACGTCCCGGGCATCAGGGAGCTGAAGGTAGCCGACGTAGATACGGCACTGGCAGCCGTATTCAATGATATTGAGGCGATCGCATCGAGGTGTCGATTCACGGATTGTCATCATGGGTCCGAACCGGGCTGTGCCGTTCGCGATGCGATTGAAAACGGCGAACTGGACGCACGCCGCCTGCAAAACTACCTGAAGCTGTTGCGTGAGAACGAACGAAATAGTGCCTCACTCGCCGAGAGGCGTTCGCAGGATCGCGCTTTCGCAAAGCACGTCAAGCAAGTGAAGGCCGCGAAGCAAGACCAGGGAACGCAAAGCTGATCGGCCGATTGAATCCGCGGCCATTGCAGTTCAGGCGCGATGAAAACTCGTCAGACGGCGACGGCAGCCTTGATATGCGGATGATGCTCGTAGCCAACGATCTCGAAATCGTCATACACGTAGTCGAAGATCGAAGCCGGCCGCCGCTTCAACGCCAGCTTGGGCAGCGGTAACGGATCGCGCGCCAGCTGCTCGCGAGTTTGATCCAGGTGATTCAGGTACAGGTGACAATCGCCGCCCGTCCAGATGAAATCGCCAACCTTCAGATCGGCCTGCTGGGCCACCATGTGGGTCAGCAATGCGTAGGAAGCGATGTTGAACGGCACGCCCAAAAAAATATCCGCGCTGCGCTGGTATAGCTGGCAGGACAACCGGCCGTCCGCGACATAGAACTGGAACAGGCAGTGGCAAGGCGCGAGCGCCATTTTGTCGAGCTCGGCAACGTTCCAGGCACTGACGATGATGCGGCGGGAATTCGGGTCGGTGCGAAGTGTATCGATAACCTGCTGAATCTGGTCGACCTGCGTGCCGTCCGGCGTGGGCCAGGAGCGCCATTGTGCGCCGTAGACGGGGCCGAGGTCACCCTGCTCGTCCGCCCACTCGTCCCAGATCGTGACGTTATTGTCATTCAGATAACGAGTATTGGTGTCGCCCTGCAGAAACCAGAGCAGTTCGTGGATGATCGAGCGCGTATGCAGCTTCTTGGTCGTGACCATCGGAAAACCGGCGCTGAGGTCGAAACGCATCTGATGACCAAATACGCTCAGCGTACCGGTGCCGGTCCGGTCGCCCTTGCGGGCGCCTTCGTCGAGAACGCGTTGCATCAAATCCAGATATTGGCGCACTTGGATCGGGCCCCTTTCTTGCCTACCCCATGATCAGGGTCGATTCTAACGCGACTGGTGGTTCAGCCCAATTCGGATTCCGGCGATTTGGTCGCTTCTGTTTGGATTTGCCGCCTTGGGATCTCAGCCTGAGCTAACCCCGATCGGCCTACCGCTGCAAATTCTTTTCCTGCGAAGACTTAGGAAAAGAGTTTCCAGCGCTCTCCGATCTCCTGGGTAAATCTGTATTGAGGAGTGCCTGCGCGAGATTCCTGAGATCGGCATCAAGATAGCGTCCCGCTCGAAGTCGTCTGGCAAGCAGCGACATAGATTGAATTCGAGTCGTCGGGACCCGGCATCCCGACAGAAGCAGCCGCCCGGTGAGGGGAGTGTGCAGCGAGCGGCCTCGGAGGCGCGCGGAGCAGGACGCGAGAGTGCGCCGGAGCGGCTCCGGAGGCGGCCATGGATGGCCGCCGGAGGTTTAGCGAGTCGCACACTCCCCTCGCCGGGCGGCGAAATCAGGCCGCTATTCCAAACCCACGACTCAGAAACTCGCCTGGCGACTGGGGCCTAAGGTCGTCCTGGAAACGCGGGCCCTCGGGCGACCGCTATTCAGGCTTCTTCCGATAAGCCAACCAGAGCATCAACAGCCCCCACGCGATCATCGGCCACGTCAGCACGTGCCCCATCGTCACCCAGCCGAAGGCGAGGTAGTCGATGTGCGCGTCCGGCATTCGCACCATCTCGACCGAGCTGCGGAAGATGCCGTACAGGAGCAGGAACAAGCCCGAGACGGCCATCGTCGGGCGCGGGCGAGACGAAAAGATCCACAGGATCGTAAACATGCCGATCCCTTCGAGCGCCGCCTCGTACAGGGAAGATGGATGCAGCGGGGGCGACCATTCCGTCCCGGACGGCAGGCCGAGCTGGCGGAAGCAGACGTCGGGAAACTCGCGGCAATTAACCTGCATGCCCCAGGGCAAGTCGGTCGGGCGGCCCCAGAGTTCACCGTTGATGAAATTGCCGATGCGGCCGGCGCCGAGGCCGATCGGCACGACGGGTGCGATCGTGTCGGTCAAAGGCCAGAAGCCGGTGCCGAGCTTGCGCCCGTACAGCCACATCGCGACCAGCACGCCCAGGAACCCGCCGTGAAACGACATGCCACCTTGCCAGATCTTCAGCATGGACAGCGGGTCATCGGCGAGCTGCGGCCAGCTATAAAACAGCATATAGCCGACACGGCCGCCGAGAATCACGCCCAGCGCGGTGTAGAACAGCAGGTCGTCGACCTGTGGCACGGTCACGACCGCCTTGCCTTTCGCCGCGCGAATACGCACGAGCCACCAGCCGCCGACGAAGCCGATCAGGTACATCAGCCCGTACCAGCGGATGGCGAGCGGGCCGAGCTGGAGGGCAATGGGATCGAATGCGGTGTACTGCATCGGCGGAGTATAGAATAAATCGATGAACAAACTCGCCGACGAAACCAGTCCCTACCTCCTGCAACACGCCGACAACCCGGTGGACTGGTATCCGTGGGGGGAGGAGGCGCTGGAGCGCGCCAGGCGCGAAGACAAACCCATCCTGTTGTCGATCGGATACTCGGCGTGTCACTGGTGTCACGTCATGGCTCACGAGTCGTTCGAGGACGATGACATCGCGACACTGATGAACGAACTGTTCGTCAACATTAAAGTGGACCGCGAAGAGCGGCCCGACATCGACAAAATCTACCAGGGCGCGCACCAGCTGATTCAGCGGCGCCCGGGCGGCTGGCCGCTGACGATGTTCCTGGATGCCGAGAATCAGCGGCCCTACTTCGGCGGCACGTACTTCCCGAACGTATCGCGACACGGACTGCCGTCGTTCCCCGACCTGCTGCGCAAGGCCGCGGACTACTACCGGGACAACCGGCACGAGGTGAACGAGCACGGCCAGGCGCTGGTGGACGCCCTTGCGCATATCGACGCGCCGCAACTGACCGACGACGATCTGCTGACGCGGGCGCCGATCGAAGCTGCCCGCGCGTCGCTGACGCAGTCTTTCGACCGACAGAACGGCGGCTTCGGCGGCGCGCCGAAATTTCCGCATCCTGCGAACATCGATCGCCTGTTGCGGCACTGGCGGACAACCGCGAATTCTGCAGAACCGGACACCGAGGCGATGTTCATGTGCGCGTTGACGCTGACGCGCATGGCGGAGGGCGGCATCTACGATCAGCTCGGTGGCGGATTCTGCCGCTACTCGGTCGATGGCGAATGGATGATTCCGCACTTCGAGAAGATGCTATACGACAACGGACCATTGCTGGCGCTGTACGCGCAGCTCTGGCAGGTCAGCGGCGAGGACCAGTACCGCAAGGTCGCGACCGAGACGGCCAACTGGGCGCTTCGCGACATGCGGTCGCCGGACGGCGGTTTCTACTCGGCGCTCGATGCCGACTCCGAAGGCGAGGAAGGCCGCTTCTACGTCTGGACGCGAGAGGAAGCGCGGCAACTGCTCGCGGACGACGAATACCGGGTGTTCGCCGCGCGCTTCGGTCTCGACGAGCCACCGAACTTCGAAGGCGAATGGCATCTGCATGTCACGAAATCGATCGGCGACATCGCGGCGGCCGAGGCCATCGGGGAATCACATGTGCGACGGCTGCTGGCCGACGCGAGCGCGAAACTGCTGAAGGTTCGCGACGAACGCGTGTGGCCGGGTCGCGACGAGAAGATACTGACGAGCTGGAATGCGCTGATGATCCGCGGCCTGGCGATTGCCTCGCGGGGGCTGCAGCGCGACGAGCTGGCCGAGGCAGCAGCCGGCGGCATCGACTTTATCCGCCGGAACCTGGTCGTCGACGACCGCCTGCTCGCGACATTCAAGGACGGGCGCGCGCGCTTCGATGCCTACCTCGACGACTACGCGTTCCTGCTCGACGCCACGATCGAGTCTCTGCAGGCGCGCTGGTGCACCGAGCACGTCGAATTCGCGACGTGGCTGGCGAACCGACTGCTTGCCGATTTCCGGGACGCGTCGTCGGGCGGCTTCTTCTTCACGGCCGGCGACCACGAGGCGCTGATACATCGAAGCAAGTCGATGTCGGACGAGGCGATGCCCTCGGGCAACGGCGTGGCGGCGCTGGCGCTGAACCGCCTCGGCCACCTGCTCGGCGAACCACGTTATATCGACGCCGCGGCAGAGACCGTGCGCGCGACCGGGGCGGCGCTGATGGACTTCCCGCATGCGCATGCGTCGATGGTCACGGCACTCGAGGAGATCGTCGACGCGCCGGAGGTCGTCGTCATTCGCGGCGAACCAAACGAGATCGACACCTGGCGCCGGGCGCTCGGCGCTGTGTACACGCCGGGGCGCCTGATCTTCGCAATTCCGGGCGACGCGACCGGCCTGCCCGAAGCACTCGAACTCCGCAAACCACAGGGCGATGCGGTCGCCTATGTCTGTCGCGGCACGATGTGCACGGAGCCGCTGACGGACCTCGCCGACGTGGCGGCGGAGTTGAAGGGGTCAGAGTAAAACTGTTCAATTAGAAAAGTTCGCGACGCGAACGAATCTAATTGAACAGTTTTACTCTGACCCCTTCAACTCCGCCGCCACATCGGCAAGGTCCGTCAGTGGCTCCGTGCACATCGTGCCGCGACAGACATAGGCGACCGCTTT
>JBLYYV010000368.1:0-3141 GCA_048550095.1 Gammaproteobacteria bacterium | reverse complement strand
TCCGCGCCGAGATGACGCTGTTCAAGGCCGACGCGCAACGGCGCGGCCAGTCGGCGGGCCTGATGTTGGTGGGCACCCTGTGCGTACTGGTCGCGCTGGCCTTCCTCGACGTTGGACTGTTCTTCGTCCTGTCCGAGACGCGCGGGCCCTCGAACGCGGCGTTCATTCTCGCCGGCGGCAACCTGGTGCTCGGGATCATACCGTTCCTGCTCAGCCGGCAGACGAAGCCGAGCGCGGAGGAACTGATGGTGCGCGAGATCCGCGAAATGGCGATGGAGGATTTGTCGAAGGACATCGACCGCGTGGTCGCGGATGTCACGTCGGTCGGCAACAGCTTCAAGAACATCCGTTCCGGCGTATCGTCGCTCGGCGGCGGCGGTGGCATGGACCTGGTCGGCCCCGCCGTCGGGTTCGCCATCGACATGCTCAAGAAGAAGAAAAAGTAGCGCGGCGCGCGAACAGTCATGACGGAGGAAGACTCACCCATCGCCTTCGACCCGGTGCGTCTGGCCGTCTGGTGCGTCATCGTCGCCACGCTGCTGGCCACGCTGATCATCGGCAAGACCCTGCTGATTCCGCTGGCCATCGCGATCCTGTTGTGGGTCCTGCTCGACGCCACCCGCGGGGCCCTGATCCGCTGGTCACCCGGCGCCAAGTCGATGCCGCGCGGTGTGGCGACGCTGCTCGCCATCCTGCTGATGCTGGCCGGCAATTACGTCGTGGTCTGGATCGTGCTGGCACAGGCAGAAGCATTCGCGACCGCCCTGCCCGTCTACCAGGCCAATTTCGAGGCGCTGCTGATTCGCGGTGCGAATCTACTCGGCCTGGACGAATTGCCGACTGCGGCCGCGATGCTGGACAACATCGATCTGCAGGCCGTGCTTGGAACGGTCGGCGATTCGATCGGGTCGCTGATCTCGAACGTGGCGCTGGTCCTGATCTATCTCGGGTTCCTGCTCGCGGAGGAAAACATCCTGCCGAAGAAGCTCGCAAGGCTGCAGAGTGACCCCGATAAATCCGCTCGATTACAGAGAGTTACAATCGATATCTCGACAACAGTTCAACGATATGTCGGCATGAAGACCGGCGTCAGCCTGTTGACCGGCCTGGTCAGTTATGCGGTGCTGGTGCTGGTCGGGGTCGATTTCGCCGCGCTTTGGGGGCTGCTGATCTTCCTGCTGAATTTCATCCCCAATATCGGCTCGGTGCTCGGCGTCATCTTCCCGGCGCTGCTGACACTGGTGCAGTTCGACTCGCTGACGCCGTTCCTGATCATCGTCGCCGGCCTGGGCAGCGTCCAGTTCATCATCGGCAACATCGTCGAGCCCGCCTACATGGGCAAGTCCCTGAACATGAGTTCGTTCATGATCCTGCTGTCACTGACCTTCTGGGGCCTGATCTGGGGGCTGCCCGGCATGTTCCTGTCCGTGCCGATGATGGTCGTGACCGGCATCGTCTGCGCGAACATCAGCGGCCTGCGCTGGATCTCGGTCATGCTGTCAGGAGACGGACGGCTGATCACGGAGAGCGAATGATTCGCAGCGAGAAGCGCGTCAACCGGATTTCGCAACAACATGACTCATAACAACCAGGGAGAACAACCATGAATGTGGTAGCAGATTCCGTCCGGCAATCCTCACGCACCGGCACCGTGTGGGGCTTCGCCGTCATGATCCTCGGCATGCTCGCGATCATGACGCCGTTCGTTTCCGGTGTCGCCGTCACAATGCTGCTGGCCGTGCTCGTCACCGCCGCGGGCCTGACCACCACGATGTATGCCTTCAAGGCCGGCTCGTTCGGCAAAGGTCTGTTCCAGTTCCTGTTCGGCGGCATTACCACCGTCTGCGGCATCGCCATGTTCTTCATGCCGGTCGAGAGCATGATGACACTGACGATGTTCCTGCTGGCGTATTTCATCGTCGACGGGGTCTTCACGATCATCGCGGGCTTCAGTGCCAAACCGGTGGAAGGTTGGGGCTGGGTCGTTGCCAGCGGTGTCAGCAGCATCATTCTCGGCGCGTTGTTGTGGTCAAAATGGCCGATGACCGGCTCCGTCGCAATCGGCATCCTGCTCGGCATTCGCCTGATCTTCGCGGGCTGGTCGATCGCCATGCTCGGCGCGGTCGGCGAAGGCGCAGCCGACGAGATCAAGGAAGTCGGCGACGAGATTCGTAAGCAAGTCGGTGCAGAATAGGCGCCGGTCGACGTCCCGGCCGCTTCGCTGGCGTAACGCCAGCGAAGCGGGTCGGAAAATGATGTGATGGTTCGTCGCTTCGGCAACGGGGCCCTTGCCTGCGCGGCTCTACTCCTCCCGTCCATTGCGCTGTCGCAGGACGGCGCCACCGCTGCGGGAAGCCACTACCGAAATCTCGACCGCAAACTCTCGGTTGGCATCGGCGGCGCCTACGAACGATTCGACACGAATTTCGTGTTCATCGACAAGTCCACCGGGCTGCGCGCGCAGGTCGATGCCGAGGGTACGCTCGGCCTCCCCGAATTCGAGCTCGCCGGGGCCGTCTACGGCTACTGGAAGCCGGGCAAGCGGCACGGACTCGGATTCTCGTTCTGGCGAGTGAATCGCACGGCGAACCTGCTGACGATCGACGAAAATTTCGGCGATCTGAATGTCAGCGGCAACGTATCGTTATCGGACCAGACACGTTTCTACTATCTCACGTACAACTTCACTGCCATGCAGGATGAGCGGGCTATGGTGCTGTTGTCGTTCGGTGCGTACGGCCTCGATCTCAAGTATGTGCTCGAGGCGAACGGCTCGATTAACTTCAGGGGTATTCCCTTGCTGTCGGACTCCTATCGCGAGGAGGCCAGACAGTTCGCGCCTCTGCCGATGCTCGGTGTCGACGCTTGGTTCGCTATGACGCCAAACTGGGCGCTCGGCTCCAAGGTGGCGATCGTCGCGGGGAGTTACAAGGACATTTCCGGGGGCATATTCGAGGCGCGGATTCGCGCCAAGTACGCCTTCAATCGTAACGTCGGGCTTCTGTTCGGATTCAACTTCTTTCAGGGCCGTATCGATATCGACGACGATGACCTCAAAACAGAAATCGCTTACGGCTTCAACGGGATTTTTGCCGGCCTCGACGTTGGATTTTAGACAATCGCGAGCGGCGATACGGCACC
>JBLYYV010000367.1:0-10256 GCA_048550095.1 Gammaproteobacteria bacterium | reverse complement strand
CTGCGGCTGGGCATCGTGCCGCTGCCGATCGTCGAGGCAGCTGTGGACCGATACATTGCCGCCGCGTCCGGCTGATCGAGGCGTCATTTAATCCGATGCAGTCGGCGCTATCATCGATCCACCGCTGCTGACCGGGCTTGTCGATTGGCGAAGGATCACCTTGCGGACACTACGCCTCAGAATCCGGAGGGCGTTAGTCTTCGGCCCGCCCGGTCCCTATAATTTCCGCCCCTGATGTCATGATCCGCGCCGATTTGGCGGACAAGAACCAAATTTGGAGAACAAGAATGATTCTATTGACGGGCGCGACGGGCAAGATTGGCGGGGAGACGGCGCGACAGCTGGTCGAAAAGGGTGCGAGTCTGCGCGCCCTGGTTCGCGATGAAGCCAAGGCAGCGGATTTGCAGGCCGCCGGCGTGGAGCTGGTGGTTGGCGACATCGCCGATGCCGATGCCGTCAAGCGCGGCATGGAAGGCGCCGAGAAAGCGTTTCTGTTGTTGCCTAACGGCGAGCAACAGTTGGCGCACGAAAAGCAGTTTACCGACATCGCGGTCGCTTGCGGCGTCAAACACTTGGTGAAGATGTCGTCGATGGAGGCGGTCGCGGACGCCGAGACGCCAATCCCTCGGACCCATTGGGCGTCCGAAGAATATATTCGAGTGTCAGGGCTCGACTGGACCATGATTAAACCGAATTTCTTCATGCAGAACCTGCTCGCCAGCGCCGGCAGCATCAGGGAGAAACGCAAGTTCTTTCTGCCGATGGGTGACGGCACGACCGGCATGGCGGATGCCCGCGATATCGGCGCCGTCTGCGCCGAGGTGCTGACGGGCGAGGGGCATGCCGGGCAGAGTTATGAAATTACGGGTCCGGAGGTGCTGTCTTTCCATGACGTCGCCGATCGGTTTACGGAAGTGCTCGGCGAGAAGGTCGAGTACGTGCCGCTGCCGATGGATGCGTTTCGCGAGAAGATGACCGGCATCCTGGTGCCCTGGCACCTGAATGCGGTCTGCGAATTGTTTCGCGAGATCGCCGAAACCGGTCTCGACCACACGACCGATACCTTTAGGCGGTTGATCGGCCGCGACCCGATTTCGGTCAGGCAGTTTATCGAAGACCATGTAGCTCTATTTAAATAACGGATGTTTCGGGCATCTGATGCCTGCCAATAAAATGAATACCCCAGTTTCAAACGACCGACCCGCGAATGAACCGCCGTGGCCGAGCTCGGGGAAGGCCTGGTATGCAGTCAGCATACTCGTCATCGCATTCGTCTTTTCCTTCATCGATCGCATCATCATTGCGTTGCTCGTCGAGCCGATCAAACAGGACCTGGGTGTCTCGGATTTCGGCATCGGCATGTTGCAGGGGCTCGCGTTCGCGGTGTTCTATGCCCTCGTCGGTATACCTATCGGTCGCTGGGCCGATCGCTACAGTCGCCGCCGGATCATCGGCATAGGCATTTTTGTGTGGAGCATCATGACTGCGGCCTGCGGGCTCGCGCGCAATTTCTGGCAGTTGTTCCTGGCGCGCGTCGGCGTCGGTGTCGGCGAGGCGGCATTGTCACCGGCCGCATATTCGATGATCTCCGACTATTTCCCGAGGGAGAAACTGGGCCGCGCGCTCGGCGTCTACCAGTCCGGCGCGTTCGTCGGCGCCGGGTTATCGTTTCTCGTCGGCGGTCTGGTGATTCGTTACGTCATGGGCGCCGACGAGTTGACGCTGCCGTTGATCGGCGTTGTTCGTCCCTGGCAGATGGTGTTCTTCGCCGTTGGCCTGCCCGGCATCATCGTCGCGTTGCTGATGGCGACCGTCGGTGAGCCCGAACGCCGAGGAAAGCTGACGGGGCACGGCGAGGCG
Source organism: Gammaproteobacteria bacterium (assembly GCA_048550095.1). Classification (GTDB taxonomy): domain Bacteria; phylum Pseudomonadota; class Gammaproteobacteria; order Steroidobacterales; genus SMWD01. The sequence continues at coordinate 8,396 of JBLYYV010000367.1, read as the reverse complement.
GTCGCGCTGAGGGATGTACTCGGTTACGTGCGCGAGCACCGCCGCCTGTTTCTCGCTCATTTCTGCGGTTTCGCGCTGCTTGCCGTGCCGATTACGACGATCCTGACGTGGGTTCCCGCCTACTACACGCGCGTGCTCGGGTTCGCGCTGCCCGAGGCTGCTTTGCAGCTCGGTTCTATTTTGCTGATCCTGTCACCTGCGGGCGTGTTTTTCGGGGGCTGGATGGTCGACTTGTTGCAGCGTCGCGGCTACACGGACGCGACTTTTCGCGTCGGCATCGGTGCAGCGCTGATTCTGCTGCCGTTGTCCTGGTTCTCCACGACGACGGCCGATCCGGATGTCGCGATCTGGTTGTTCGGACCATTCGTCTTCGCCGCGAGCATTTCGATGGCCGCGGCGCCCGCAACGCTGCAGATGGTCACCCCGAACGAAATGCGCGCCCAGATATCGGCGACGTGGATGCTGGTCCTGAACATCGTCACGGCCGGCATCGGTCCGACCGCGGTCGGGTTTATTTCGTCCTATGTTTTCGTAGACGATATGGCTTTGGGGACCGCGATCGCGCTAGTAAACTGCTTATGCGTGCCGATCGCAGCCATTGCGCTGTGGTCGGGGTTGAAGGCCTACAGAGACGTCATGATCGAGCGCTCGGGTTGAGCGAAGAACCCGACGTACCTTCGTCATGGTTGCTAAAGACATAGCCTGCGATTAATCTGTTTGCTTTAACGGGGCATAGCACCTAACTGAGGGGGAAGGTGATGTACGAACGTTCGAGTTCGGTGCGGGCGGGTCTCGTCGCCGGCGCGTTGGTCTCGGTTGCGCCCGCGTGCGCGCTGGCACAGGCGGGCGGCGTCATCGAAGAAATCACCGTCACCGCCCGCAAGGTCGAGGAGAGCCTTCAGGAGGTTCCGATCTCGATCTCGGCGTTCTCCGGCGAGCAGATGCGTGAACGCGGTATCCAGGATAACTACGGTGTCGCCGCGTTCACACCGAACTTCAATACTTCGCAGCGAACCGGGCGCCAGCTCGATCGCCCGACGATCCGCGGCATGGCAAACCCTGCCGTGCGGGGCGAGCCGAATGCGTCCTACTTCATCGACGGCATCTTTGTGTCGAGTACCATCTCGACCGCGACGACGCAGTCGATGGAGCGCGTCGAGGTACTGCGCGGTCCGCAATCTGCGCAGTTCGGTCGCGCGACGTTCTCCGGCGCCATCAACTATGTGACGCGCAGGCCGACCAACGATTTCGAGGGGGACCTGTTCGTCCGTTATGGGACCCACGAAGACCGCCAGCTCGGCGCGTGGTTCAGCGGCCCGATCATCGAAGACCGGCTGATGTTTCTGGTCTCGGGCAACCTGCAGCACTACGGCGGCCAGTGGAAGAACGAACTTCCGCCAGTCGAGACGGGGGAGCTCAGGCCGATCAACAGCGGCGATGCTTTCCTCGACAGAGTGTTCGAGGTCGACGGCCCGGAGGGAAATCCTGCAGGTCCACCAGGCACGAAGGTCGACCAGTTAGGCATCGGCGACGCCTCGCCGATCGGCGAAGAGGAGACGCTCGACCTTCTCGTCAAGCTGATGTGGATTCCGGCGGATTCGACCGAGGTCGGCTTCAAGTATGCCTATACCGAGGGCAACGACGGCCATTTCACCAGCGCGGTCCTGCCCACAACCCTCGGCGATCCGAATTTCCCGAACCTGAACTGCTTCCTGCCGGACGACCCGGCCGAGCCGTGGTACGACACATCCGTCGGCGAATTCTGCGGCGAACAGAGCATCGAAGGCACTTTCCATCAGATCAATATCCCGGACATCGCGAACGGCCTGACGGTCGCTGATAACGGATTCAACGCAAACCTGCCACCGGAGCTAAAGACGTCGCAGCCGGCCGACGTCGGGTTGCAGCGCGTGACGCACCGTTTCCTCGGCGAGTGGATACAGGACATTGGAGACTGGACCTCGACGCTAAAGCTGTCATACAGCGAGGACACGTTCGAACCGGCCTATGACTTCGACAAACAGGACGTACGCGCGGTCTGGGGCCTGTTTGCATTCATCAACAAGACCGAGCTCGACGACAAGTCAATCGAATGGAGTATCGCCACGCCGATCGACAAGCCCGTGCGTGCCCGACTCGGCGCCTATTACTACGAGCAGGAACGCGGGCTCGCGCAGCGGTCGGCGACGGGGCCGTTTCCGGTATTCGGCCTGGCGCCCGGCACCCTGGCGACGGCGCCTCGCATGGAGGGAATCGAGAATACCGCGGTCTTCGGCAGCATCGCCTGGGACATCGCGCCGAACTGGCGCCTGGATCTGGAGGCGCGCTGGGCAGACGACGTCAAGACGATCGACAGCGGGCAAAGAACGGGCGCCGAGAACTTGCCCGATCCGCAGTCGGCCAGGCAGGATTTTCAGGCATTTACGCCACGCCTAACGCTGAACTGGCAGGCGACGGAAGACCTGCTGGTTTACGGCCTGGTCGCGAAAGGTAACAAGCCCGGCGGATTCAACAACGAGCTTTTCCGCTCCGACGTCCCCTCCGAATACACGAACTTCGTGCTCAACTGCAACATCGGCGAAGTGCTGGTCCTGAACCTGCCGAGCGGGCCGCCGCTGCGCTACGAATGCACGCAGCAGTTCAAGGATGACGTGTTCTTCGATGAGGAAGAGCAGTGGACCTACGAGGCCGGCATCAAGAGCCAGTGGCTGGACCGGCGCGTGACCGCCAACCTTTCGGTGTTCTACATCGACTGGACCAACCAGGGGTTGTTCGCGCTGACGGCGGTGCCGAGCCTCGCCGGCGGCGAGACGCCGATCACCGTGTTGCGTAACGCCGGTCGATCGAAGATCACCGGTCTCGAGCTGGAGACCAATTGGTACGCGACGGATAACCTGTTCGTGTTCCTTAACTATGGTTTATCGGACGGCGAGTTCACCGAGGGCGAGTTGCCCGATACGGCAGCCACGACCGGCGGTGACGGCAGCGTCGTCGGCAACACGATACCCGATACGCCGAAGCACTCCGTCGTGACCGGTTTCGAGGCCACGGCCCAGGCGGGCCGATCGCTCGACGCGTTCCTTCGCACGGACTTTATTTACGAGACAAAGAAGTACAGCGGGGCATCGAATTTCAACTGGATCGGCAAGCGCAATATCGTCAACCTGCGCACCGGCTTTCGCGCGGACCGCTGGACCCTGACGTTCTATGTTAAGAACCTGACAAACAACGATACGCCGTTGAACGCGTCGGAGTTCGTGAACTTCCGAGCGGCGCCGATCAGCACGGATCCGGCGTTTCGTAATGACGGCGATCCGCCGCGCATGTATGCGCTGATCCCGCAGCGTGGCCGGGACTATGGCTTGGAGCTCAATGTCCGGTTCGGTAACTGATACCGCGCGGGTGGCGCCTTAAGTCCCGGGTCAAACGGCGGCAATTCGCGAGATTTCCGCGAGCTCGTCCACAGTCGGCGTCCAGCTTGCGGCCGCAGCGTTCGACGCGATCTGCTCCGGCTTCGTCACGCCGGCGATGACGCTGCTGACGAAGTCCTGCGCGGCGAGCCAGCCGATCGCGATATCGAGAACGCTGCGACCGATCGACTCGCCGTAGTCGCGCAGTCCTTCGACGATCTCGTAGCGCTGGTCCGAGGCGAAGATGCCACCGCCGCCCCATTTACCGAAGCGCGTGTCCGCCGGCGCCTTCTCATCCTTGCGATACTTGCCGGTCAGCAGGCCGCTCTCGAGCGGGAAATACGGCAGGATGCCAACGCCGTGCTGTTCCGCGACGGGCACGAGGTCTTTCTCGATGTCGCGCGTCAGGAGGCTATAGCGGTTCTGTGCCGCAACGAACGGCGCGCCGCCGCTGCTCGCCGCCAGCCCCGCCGCTTCCGCCAGCATGCCGCCCGTGTAGTTCGAACAGCCGATTGCGCGGACCTTGCCTTGCTGGACGAGATCGTCGAGCGCGCGCAGTGTTTCGTCGATCGGCGTCTCGGTATCGGGGAAGTGGTGCTGATAGAGGTCGATATAGTCGGTGCCGAGTCGCTGCAAGCTGGTCTCGACAGCTTTGAGGATATAGTCGCGCGAGCCGCCGCCCGGTGCCGCGCCGCCGCCGCCACCCTGCTTGGCGCCGAATTTGGTGGCCAGGACGATATCGCCGCGTCGTGATCCGAGTGCCTTGCCGACCAGGTCTTCGGCCTTGCCATGCGGGCCGCCATAGATATCGGCGACGTCGAAGAAATTGACGCCCGCATCGATGGCGGCGTCGACGATGCTATCGGTCGCCGCCTGATCGCACATCATGCCGAAGTTCATGCAGCCGAGACCGACGGCGGAGACTTCGATGCCGGAGTTGCCGAGGGGTTTCAGATTCATCGCACTATCCTTTTATTGGTTCTTGCAGTGATTCAGACAGCTTCGCCAACGGGCTCTTCCCGTTCCTGCTCGGGTTCGCCGGCGCGCAGTCTGACGAAGATCGCGGTCAGCAACAACACGCCGTTCAACAGGCCCATGGCCCAGAAGGGTGCCGACCGCCCGATACCATCGTAAACCAGGCCGCCCAGGAAGCCGATCGTCATGATGCCAACGGCGCCCATCAGGTTGAAGATACCGATGATTGCGCCCCGTGCCTTCGTGCCCGCTTCCTGCCCGAGCAGGGCGCCGGCCGTGACGATGACGCTGACTTCACCCAGGCCGAGCAGCACGGCGATCGGGATCATCGTGCCGTCGAACGGGTCCGCGAAGAGGCCCATCGACGTATAACCGATTAGCGCGAGGCCCAGCCCGATGATCAGGCCGGTGACGCGGTTGATGCGGTCGGACATCAGACCCACGAAAAATGCCGAGCCCAGCGCGGCGAGTTGGACGATACCAAACATCATGCCAGCACGGCCGACGCTGTCGGCCGTCGACATCCCCCGGTCGATTCCGGCCTGGGTCACCCACAGCGACAGGAAATTGCCGACGATGACGAGGTCGCCGCGCCCGATGAAAGCGGCGCCGTAAGCCAGCGCCAGGCGTGGATTGCGCAGGCCGGCGGCAACGCCTTCGCGCATTTTTCCGAAGACATTGTGGTCGTCTTCGCCGGCATCGCCGCCATGGGGGAGGCCCAGCCGCAGGATCACCGCCGCGAACAGGCATACGGCGGTCGCGGTCCAGAACGTCAGCCGGCCGGCCATGACCGGGTCATGGCCGATACTCGCGAAGTACTGCGGCAGGCGGCTGAGGAACACGGTCGCGATCAGCACGACGCCCAGGCCCTGGAAGATATTGTTGAACCCGACCCATTTGCCGCGGGACACTTCCTGCGGCGTATCCTGGATGCTCGCGCTGAGCATGACCGGCGTCATGGCCACGCCGACCGCGAATACCAGGCGGTACAGAACCAGCTGCGGCTCGTTCGTCGCCAGTGGGTAGATCACATAAGCGGCGCCGAGAATGACGAAGCCGGTCGAATAGATAAAGCGCCGACCGACCTTGTCTGACCACGCGCCCATCAGTGCGACGAGCATGACCGTGACGATTTCTTGCAGCAGGGTTAGCCGGCCCGTCACCGTACCCTGCTGATCGGCGGGAACATCGATGATCTCGTTCAGCACGTACGGGGTGATCAGGCTCATGAATACCAGCGTCGCGACGGTGAAGAACGAGCCGAATACCACCGTGGCGGCGTTCAGGCGGGTCAGTCCGGGCCGGATCCAGAAGGGGCCAAATTTGATACCGCGGGTATCGGGTTCAAACATGCCGGTCTTTACCTCGATGGGTTCGCGAGTCGCGACAGACAGCGATTAAATCAGATGAATTAAATTGGTGCAATTCCGGATCGTCTTCTGAGCGCATTGCAGCCAGGCAGTCAGGCCGATCGGCCGCGCGCGGTCGCCGCGGACACCGGAGCGGTCAGACCTCCCGTGACGACGTCGATCAGGTTGTTGATGAATTCCTCGGATTCGCGCTTGCCGCCGCTGTTGGTCCGCAGGCGGTAGCGTTCGCGGTCTGCCAGGGCGTGGATGATCATCTCCCACATCAGGCCGAATCGCTGACCCAGCACCCGGTCGCTGATATCGGGGAGTGCGCGGTTGATCAGGGTGTAGACCTCCGATGTCGCGTCGGTCAAAGTGTTGTCGAAGTAATTGCGCTGCCCGCCCTGGGGATGCCCGATCGCCTGGGACAGGAAGCGGATGTAGAAGCTACCGCCTTCGCTTTCCTCGATTTCGTCGACAATCGGACGGACGATAGCGGCGACCACGCGACGCGCGTCGTCTTCGTCACCCTGCGCGCGAATGTCATCGAGCATTGCCTGTCTGCGCTGGTTGACGCTGCCGAGACGGTACTCATAGATGCTGCGAACGAGGCTGTCTTTCGAGCCAAAATGATAGTGCGCGGCCGAAGAGTTGCGTTGCCCGGCCTCCGCGTTGATCTGCCGTAGTGAAACGCCGTCGATACCGTTCTCGGCGATCAGCCTTTCCGCGGCGAGTATCAGCGCCACGCGGGTGTCCGCGCCGACGCTCGTCTTTTTGCTTCTGGCCATGAATTCGCTGTCCGGCTGGCGTCGGTCGCGGCGCTTACCAGTAGTGCGTCCAGCGGGAATTCTTCGCGAATCGCGCGAATGCGTCGCGTTTATCGGTCGGCACGCTGTCCAGGTACGTGCTGTGGTCATAGCGCGTTCGATATTCATCGAACACGGGGCGATACAGGTCCATGTGCACGTCGGGAATGCGATGTTTCTTGCGGAACTCGGCCATCGGCAGTATCGCGAACTGCTTGCACTCGAACACGCCAGCCTTCGCCAGCTCGACGCCGCGCGGGCCGAAGATCGCCGATCGCCCCGAGCCCCCATATGCCTCTTCTTCGAAGAACCCCGGGTTGCGGCCGTGCGTGCTGACCGAGTTGTTCGTGATCATCGTGTACAGGCTGTTGTGATACGAGGTCAGGCGCATGTCTTCGAATTCGAACCCGCCGGTCGCGACGCGGCAGATAATCTCGGCGCCCTTGAAGGCCATGCAGCGGAACAGTTCCGGTTCGAACTGCACGGCCGACATCGCAATATTGCCGACCTCGGTCTGCACGATCGGCACCACGGCGTCGATGCCATACATCTCGACGAAGCGGTCGTATACATCGTAGATGACGGACGTGTATTGCTCGGCTCCCGGGAACATGCCGCGCACGTTGCGTTGTTTCCAGTGGGACGCCACGACGTTGCCGTCGGGTCCCATCATGACCATCAGGTGCAGGATGTGTCCCGGCCAGTTCACGGGATCTTTCGCATAGGTGCCGAAAACGATATAGCACTTGTACTGCTTGGCCTTCTTGCCGACTTCCTCGATCTCGGGACCGGGTACCTCGAGCGCGAGGTCGTAGTGCTGTTCCCGCGTCCAGTTCGAGTAGCCGGTAATCGGGAACTCGTGAAAAAGCAGCAGGTCGTTGGGCATGCCTGATGTCTGCGCGATATCGATACACTCGAGGAAGTAGTCGAGGTTGCGTCGAATGTCGGGCGCCGGATTCGCACCGTCGACGCCGTCTACCCGTGTCTGGACCACGGCCACGGCAATCTGGTCGCGGCGCAGCGGGACGGTGGGGTAGGTGCCGTCGTGACGGACCATGGGTTCGGACGTGCTCATCGAGTATTGCTCCCGGCTGTGAGGATTGCACGTTATCATAACGGCTGGCGCTGTCAGTTCGCCCTGGTCGTGCGGAACGGCACCGTCGTATGAACGTTCGACGGTCACAACAACGGTTTTCGGAGAATTTCATGGCAAGCAGCCTCGAAGGATCAGCAGGCTCGGCGGCAATTGAGCCCATTCGTTCCGGCGAGCAATACATCGAGAGCTTGCGCGGTCGTGATTTGAAGATCTATTTGTTCGGCGAACTCGTCGATGAGCCGGTCGATCATCCGATGATTCGACCGTCCATCAATGCCGTTGCCGAAACCTACGATCTCGCCGCCCGCAGCCCGGAACTGGCGACGGCGATGTCGCCGCTGACCGGCGAGCGCGTCAATCGATTCCTGCATATCGCCAGTAGCGCCGAGGATCTCGTGCGGCAGAACAAGATGCAGCGGCGGCTGGGTCAGCTGACCGGCACCTGCTTCCAGCGCTGCGTCGGGATGGACGCGATGAACTCGCTGCACTCGGTCACGTTCGAGATCGATGCGGCGGGTGACAGCGACTATCACGGGCGATTCCTTGAGTTCGTGCGGATGGTCCAGTCCGGCGGTTTCGTGATCGGGGGCGCGATGACGGACGTCAAGGGCGATCGCGGCAAGGCGCCAAATGAGCAGGACGATCCCGATATGTTCGTCCATGTCGTCCGGCGCACGGCGGAAGGCGTGTACGTCAGCGGTGCCAAGGCTCACCAGACGGGCTGCATCAATTCACACTGGCTGTTGATCATGCCGACCAT
>JBLYYV010000366.1:0-2872 GCA_048550095.1 Gammaproteobacteria bacterium | reverse complement strand
TGGGCTTCGGGCGCGCGGCCGGTCGAATGGCCATGTCGCTCGTCCGCAAACGTCACGTCATCGAGGAAGCGATGCAGCGCCTCGACGCAGACGACCATAACAACAAGGAAACGGCATGATCGACAGACGACGACTGCTGCTGGGCATGGGCGGCGCGGCCGCCGCAATCGGCGGGCTGCCGGCGTTCGGCGCTGCAGCTCTGGACCTGACCGAACGGGATGACTTTCTGACCGCGTGCATGAAGATGCGCGGCAGTCTCGATGACCGGCTATGCATTGGCTGGGTCATGGGGCGGCGTTACGCGGTGGTCGATCACAAGGCGATTCCGATGATGCGGCTCATGGCGGCGACGTTCACCCAGTATCGTCGTATCCGTCCGGACGCGTTCGAGGCCAAGTCGCTCGAAGTCGCCTATTTCATGGACAACGACACGGGCGAGTTGCTGGAAACCTGGAAGAATCCCGTCACGGGCAATATCGTTGACGTGCCCCGGACACGCATGGGGCCGTCCCGGTTCGTCGTCACCGCCGACGGGCTCGAACTGCTCGTGCCGGCCGGCGAGGCACGCGGCGTGGAGTTGAAGCACCGCTTTGATCCGGCGGTCATCCGTGGCGACGATGTGTGGATTACGGAAGTCATCGGCGCCGCCAGCGAGCCGACGCCCGGCAGGCGGCCGTTCGTCTATAACGAGATGTCGACCTATCACGCCAAGATGTCCGACCTGGTCGATCCGGCGCAGGCCACCGTGCCGACGAACGTCGCCTTCAATGGGCTCGTGACGTACCGTCCGTGGATGGGATTCGAAGACACGCCCGGTCACACGATCGCGCATGGATCAGGGGGCAGGGTGACGAGCATCGACGAACTGCCGGGTTACTGGCAGCAACTGACGAAGAAATACCATCCCGACGTACTCGAGGATCCGCTGGCCGCACTCGTCGGCGACCCGGAATAGTCAGTACCTGGTACTCACCAAAAACAACCAAAAACAGTCCAAGGAGTTTCAACCATGCGACGTCTTTTACTCGCGGTAGCGATCATGGTGGCGGGTGCCGCCGCGCATGCCGACACACTGCAGACGATCAGGAATACCGGCGTCATCAAGCTCGGCTACCACGCCGACGCGGAGCCGTTCTCGTTCACGAATCCGCAAGGTACGCCGGTTGGCTACTCCATGGATCTGTGCCGACAGATTGCATCCGAGGTCCAGCGGGAGCTGGGCCTGAAAGACCTCAAAATCGACCTCGTCAAGGTCGACTACAAGAACCGTTTCGATGCGGTCGAGAGCGGCAAGGTCGACCTCGAGTGTGGCAGCGCGACGATCACGTTGTCGCGGATGGAGCGCGTCGATTTCTCCCTGATGACGTTCGTGACGGGCGGTGCGGTCGTGTCGCGGGCGGATTCCCCGTTGGGGAGCGTGAACGACATCGCCGGCAAGAAAATCGCGGTCATCAAGTCGACGACGGCGGAAGCCGCGTTGAATGCTTACGTCGAAAAGAGTTCGCTCAAGGCGGAAATCGTGACGGTCAAGGATGGCACCGAGGGTATTCGTCGTCTCAGCGATGGCGAAGTCGATGCCTTCGCGAATGACCAGGTGACGTTGATCGGCCAGATCGTCAAGACGCGACAGCCCGAGAAATTCGCTCTGTCGAAGGATCTTTATTCCTTCGAGCCTTATGGATTGATGATGCGGCGCAATGACGCGAATTTTCGCCTCGTCGCCAATCGCGCGCTGGCCCGGCTCTATCGAACGGGCCAATTCCAGCCGCTCTACGGCAAGTGGTTTGCCCGGGTCGGCATCGAGCCATCGCCGGTGCTGATCGCGATGTACTCGCTGCAGGCGATCCCGGAGTAACGATTGCCACGGCGGCCCCTGTCGGGGCGGGTAAAAAGAATGGTTAACGGCGGCGGTCCGCGCCGCTAGAATAGGCGCGTGCGCGAAACCCGTTACATTGGCCTCGATGCGAGCAAGCCACCGAACGTATTTGTTCAGGCGTTGGCTGCCATCGCCGCGTTTGGCATCTTTGTCGTCTCCGTTATCGTCGGCGGCATCGTGCTGGCGGGGCTGGTCGGACTCGTGTTGCTGGCCGTCATCGTCATCTACGCGCGGGTCTGGTGGCTGCGGCGGCAGATCGACAAGGCGATGCGGGAGCAGGGTGAGCGCACAGGTGGGGAGAGTTCCGGGGAAGTCGTCGAGGCGGAGTACAGCGTTGTCGACATCACCGACGAGGATGAATCGGCGCGGCGCTGAACGATCGACGCCGCTCGGGAGGGCTGGTTAGTAAATGGATGACAATCGTCGAAGTCGGCGCCGGCGACGCCGCATCGTTGCGGCTACCCTGTTCCTGGTGTTTGCGTTGTCCCTGGCCTGGGTCTTCGAATCCCAGGCAACAACGACGGTGGTGTTCGTACGCTACGGAGAGCTGGGCGCCGGCGATAGCGGCAATCCGGGATTGAGTCCCGCCGGCCGCGCGCGTGCCGCCGAGCTGGCGCGAGTCGTCGGCAACATCGATGTGGTCGCGGGGGTCGACGCGATCTTTGCGACGCAATTTCGCAGCACCCAGGAAACCGCGGAACCGCTCGCGGAGCAACTGCAGATTCCGGTGCAGGTCGTCGACTCCGGCAACATCGGTGGCCTCGAGCAGATGATCCTCAAGGAGTACAAGGGCAAGATCGTGCTGGTGATCACGGACCGCGAGGCGATCCCGGCGCTGATCGAGGAATTCCATGGCAGCAAGAAGTTGCCGCCCATGGCCGACACCGAGCACGACCACCTCTACATCGTCAGCATTCCGTGGCATGGCAAGGTCAAGACGCTCAGGCTGCAGTACGGCGCGCCTTACCTGCCCTGAGCATGGCCGTTCGACAAGAG
>JBLYYV010000365.1:0-2896 GCA_048550095.1 Gammaproteobacteria bacterium | reverse complement strand
GCGACCCTCGAATACGGGTAGATAAAATTCGGCCCTGCCGTCCGGTCCGGGCGCGTCATAGCGCCACGCCAGGCCGCCGATCGTCGAGATGCTGACGCCCTGCGGGTCGTCCATCAGCGTCTGCGTCGTGTTGGGTCCGTAGTAATCATTGATGTCGAAAACCACGGCGGACGTGTAAGTCCAGTCATCTTTGGACTTCGACGCGGGTTTCAGTATCCAGACTTTCGCCGCCTCGTCGCCACCGAGCACGACCCATGGTTTCGAATTCTCTTCCATGGCGCGCCGCGGCCAGAATGCGAATGCCCGGTTCGGCGCCAGTCGGCCCGGGCCGCGGACGGGTTTCGGGAAGGTTGGCGTGGCCCGGATGTCGTCCTTGATGACATGCACCGTCCAGTCGCTGTCGAACAGTTTGCCGTCCGCCGGCTGCTCGATCGCCAGCGCACGCCCGGGTATTTCGGTCTTCGTCACCTTGAAACACTGATCGCCCTGGTGGTTGCTCGTCAGCACGTCGACCCGGCCGTCGAGGTTCAGATCGACGATCTCGACGGCGAACGGGTCGCCCTGGCCGCGCATGATGTCCTTTTGCCGCACGAATGGTCCGTTGACGGGATCGACATCGGACCAGCGCTTGCCTTCCGGTGCACCGTAAATCGTGATCGCGTCGTACTTGAAGAAATGCGAGGCGACGATCTCCGGAACGCCGTCGCCGTCGAAATCATGGGCATTCATGTTGACTTCGGGGCCGCCGGGTTTGGGTGCGACGTCGACCAGCACGTGTTCTTCCCATTCGGTGTCCTTGTCGAGTGCTTCACCCGGATTGCGAAACCACACCAGTTGTCCCGACGGCGGGCAGAAAGCCCCGCGGCCGGCGAGGAAGCTCGACCGAACCGTGACGAGGTCGCGCAGCCCGTCTTCGTCCATGTCGATGAAGCGCGCGTCGTGATAGAACCATGGTTGATTGTCCTCGCTGCCCGGTTGGCAGCGTGGCGGGACCAGCGTGCTCTGGTCGACGATGTATTCGGTGCGTGCCGGGTCGCTGATATCGATCAGCGAGATGCGGCCCGCTCGCGGGGTCGACAGAAAACCCTGTGGCGACACGATGGCTTCGAACGGCACGACGCCGTCGGGCACGCGTGACGTTTCGTTCGGCCAGACCTGTCTTTCGACTCCGTCGAGGTCCGTGAGAACTTCGATATCGCGCCGACCGTCGAAACGTTCGAAGTCGACCGCGTCGAGATCCGGAATTCTCGCCACGAGATCGCGTTGCGTCATCTCGACGACCTTGGCCCCCGCGGCATCCTTGATGACATTGAAGAAACTCGAAATCAGCAAGCCTTCGCGTTTTCCGCTCTCTTCGTGATCGAAGTTCTGTACATGCAGGAAGGCGACGTTGAACGGGGCTTTCAAGACCCCCTTGCGATAGATCTCGGGACAGAATGGCGCGTCGGCGGCGTGGGTACCCGCGGTACCGAGACAGATCAATAAGACAAAAACGACTTGGCAGACACGGCTACGCATATTCGCAAGACCTCGATCCATTCCCCATCGGTTTCTCATGCCGGGTCTGGTGATGGTGTCGTCCGGCCGTGATTTTTGATTATGCGCTGGATCTGGAGGATTCTCACCCTGCGGGCTTCACGATGCTTTGTTGCGCAGGCGCGAGAGGCTTCCTGAGCCCAATTTGACCCGGTGGAGTCGCTCAGGGCGGTCGCTGTCGTGAGTGCTGAGCAACTCTGCGGCCTGTTTGGTGTCATAGTCTTCGATATCGCGCCGCATCACGACGATGCGACGCGAGTCGGCGACCGCCGGGCGAATCGGTGAACCTTGCTGACTTGGGGGATATGCGCATGCCGTCGCAACAATGCGGGCGAGGTCGATGATGGAGCCGTTATCAGTCGCGGTGGTGGCCGGGGGCCTGTTGGTCTATTCATTGCTGTCCGGCCGGCTGTCGGGAACGATCATCACCGCGCCGCTCGTGTTCGTCGTGTTCGGCTTCGCCATCGGTGGCGGCGGTTTCGGGTTTGCCTCTATCGATCCCGGTCACGGCGCAATTCATTTTCTGGCCGAATGCACGCTGATCCTGGTGTTGTTCACGGATGCCGCGCGCATCGATCTCGGGCGGGTCCGGCGGGACCACGATCTGCCGATGCGAATGCTGGTCGTCGGCTTGCCGCTGGCCATCGCCGGCGGAACACTCGTGGCGGCGGGGTTGTTTCCGATGCTGTCGATCTGGGAGGCGGCCCTGCTCGCGGCGTTGCTGGCCCCGACGGACGCGGCTCTGGGGCAGTCGGTCGTGTCAGCGAAAGAAGTACCGGTCCGCATTCGGCAGGCGATCAATGTGGAGAGCGGGTTGAACGATGGCATCGCTCTGCCGGCGGTGCTGTTGTTCGCGGCGCTGGCGATCGGTGCTGACAACACCAACGACACGGCGGGCTGGGTTCGCTTCGTCTTGCTGCAGCTCACGCTCGGGCCGCTGGCCGGCGTGCTGATCGGCTATGCCGGCGCGCGGTTGTTGGACGAGGCCGCGACGCGTGGCTGGATGAACGAAGCCGCGCAGGGGATTGGCGTATTGTCGCTGGCCGTCCTGATGTATGTCGTCGCGGAACTCGTCGGTGGCAACGGTTTCATCGCCGCATTTGTCGGCGGCATGGTCTTCGGCAACAGCATTCGTCACCCGTGCATGTTCCTGTTCGAGTTCATGGAGACGGAGGGGCAGCTTCTGATGCTGATCACGTTCCTCGTGTTCGGCGCCGCGTTGTTGCCCGACGCGATCGCGCACTTCGAACTCGTCTACCTGGTTTACGCGGCGCTGAGCCTGACGCTGATCCGGATGATTCCGATCGCGATTTCGCTGGTTGGAGCGGGCGTGAGCGTGCCGACGATGCTCTTCCTCGGC
>JBLYYV010000364.1:0-3948 GCA_048550095.1 Gammaproteobacteria bacterium | reverse complement strand
CCGAACGCGTGCTCGACCGCGTGCCGCTGCGCGAACCTCTGCGCGGATGCGGTGGTTCGTGAACCGACCGCGACGACCTCGCCGCCCATCGCGCGAATACACCCGACCATGCGGCCGGCCATGTTGCCGGTGCCCAGGATGCCCCATCTGAACGCGGTCTCGGTCTTGCTCATACGCGCCCCACGTTCCGCAACCGTTCGGCTGTCGCGCACTGGCGCCCCGGTGTCGAACGGCTCATGGGCGGTAAGTGCTGCGCACGCAATTGTGCCCGTCGTCCAGCTGCAGTGTGACGTCCGCGATGTCCGGCAGTGACTTCAGGTTCGCGCGCGTAATCCGCTCGAAGTGCTGAATGAAAGCGGCGACCTGGGCGTCGTTCATGATCGCGTCACCGCTCGAACGGTCGGCGAGTTTGCGTTCCTGTTCGAGTCGCCAGCGGTAGACCGCATCGAAGCGCGGGACCTGCAGGAAGACCAGCAGGTCGAGTCGCGAGAACAGGTCTGCGTATGGGCCGGCGAGTTGCTCGTTCACGTAGCGACGCCAGGCGCCCGCGGCGTCGTTGGTACGTTCGAGGTCGTTGACCGGCTGCCTCAACGCCGCTTCCGATTGCGCGCTGCTGCCGACACACCAGCCTTCGAGGATCACCAGGTCGACCGGTCCGGACACGGTCGGCCAAGTATCCGCAGCGGCGCGATCGTCTCGCGCCTTGTCGAAGCGGGGCAGACGATACTCTTCGCCCGGCCCGAGGTTGCGAAGTTGGTCGAGCGTAAGATCCAGCAGGTCGAGGTCGTGGGTCCCGGGCACGCCGCGGGTTACCAGCAACGGGTGGACGTCATCACCGAGTCGCGTTCGTTCGTCTTTCGTCAGGTAGAAGTCGTCGATCGACATCACTGCGACGTTCCAGCCGACACCCTCTGCGAGCGCTATCCCGATGAAGTCGGCGAGCGTTGACTTGCCCGATCCTTGCGCGCCGTTGATTCCGACTACGGTCGGACGGTTCGATGCGCAGTTTTCGACGAGCCACGCGACGAGCGGCGCGAAATGATCGTCGATCATCGAGCGATACGAATCGGGGAGTCGATGCTTCGCGATGAAGGTGTCGATCTGCCCGCTCGTCAAGATTCCCGCATATTGCATGCCGCCTCACTCCCGTCGCGCCCGTCGGTCAATCCTTCCGACCCAGTGTGCGCAAACTGCGCCGGATGGCAATGGGCTGGCACCGGCGGCGGTTGTGGTGAAAGCGCAACATACCGTTTACACATCCTACGATTCCTATGCTATTGTGGTCGCGCTTATGACAAAAATGCCATAGGTTACTTCGACGTAGAGCGGACTGTTCAGGTCACGATCGAAGTTTTTCGAGACCCACAATTAGTTGATCGCGATGTGCGACGGGGGAA
The DNA here is from genome assembly GCA_048550095.1 of Gammaproteobacteria bacterium. GTDB lineage: Bacteria > Pseudomonadota > Gammaproteobacteria > Steroidobacterales > SMWD01. The sequence continues at coordinate 2,551 of JBLYYV010000364.1, read as the reverse complement.
ACGACGATGCATCCACGCTTAATCAAACTATCAATCATTTCGGCGACGGCATTGATGTTGCCGCTGACTGCCTGGTCCGAGAGCCACACGCGGGTAATCGACGAGCTGGTCGTCACCGGTACCAGTAAGGCGCGTGTCAGCCAGGACACGCCGTTCGCGGTCACCGACCTCAACGAAGAGCAGCTGCGCAATGTCAGCTTCAACAGCCAGGCGGACATTCTCCGACTCGTCCCCGGCATCAAGGCCGAGGGCGGCGGCGGTGAAGTCGCGTCGAACGTGTTCGTCAAGGGCCTGCCTTCCGGCGGTCAGTATCAGTTCACCCCGCTGCTGTACGATGGCATGCCGATTTACAGCACGTTCGGACTGAACTCGTCGGCGTTCGACGTGTACGGGCGCAACGACCTCGGCATCGAAAGGATGGAATTCGTACGTGGCGGTGTCACGAACCTGTTCGGACCGGGTTCCGTCGCCGGTATCGTCAACTACATCAGCAAGACCGGCGGCGAAGAGCAGGAGACTCAAATTCAGCTCGAGTACGCGGAAGAAGACCGCATGCGCGCCGACTTCGCGACCTCCGGGCCGCTGAGCCAGGACTCCGGTCTCTATTGGGCGGCCTCGGGTTACTACCGTTACGACGAAGGCCCGCTGGACAGCGGCCTGCCGACGAACGGCTACCAGGTGCGCGGCAACATCCGCAAGGACCTGTCCGACGGCTCCGGTTCGATCACGTTCTATGCGCAACTGATCAACGACCAGGTGCAGTTCTTCCTGCCGCTGCCTCTGCAAGGCAGTAATCGCGAGCGCGCCGCCGGCAACGACGGTGCGACGGTCAACACCGTGCAGACCAACGAGGCGCAGAACATCAGCTATCAGACGCCCGACGGCACGTACCAAACCGCAATTCGCGACGGCGTATCCACCGACGGCGGCATGCTGGGCTTCGCGTTCGACAAGGACATGGGCGGCGGCTGGGGAATGAACGGCCGGGCCAAGTACTCCGTGTACGAGCACCAGTTCAACCTGTTCCTGGACGGCGACGGCGTTGTCAGCTCACCCGAGACGCTGGACGCATTCCTGACCAACCGCGGCTTGCCGACGGCCGGCGCGGAGTTCACGTCCACCCGCACCGGCGCCATGCTGCCGGCGAATTACCTGGTGTTCCCGAACCGCGTTCTGGATCGAGATCGCCCGGCGACGGACTACAGCGGCGAGCTGAACCTGACCAAGCAATTGTCGGGTGGCGGCTTCACGCATAGCCTGACCTTCGGCACGTTCTTCTCGCGCAGCGAGGCGGACGACGACAACAACCTGTACACCTACCTGGCCGAGTTCAACGACAAGCCCGGGCTGGTGGATCTGAGCGTCGTCGCCACGGACGGCAGCCTCGCGCAGGGCAGCGCGGCGGGCGACACGATCATCATCTCCAACAACGGCCTGTCGAATGCCGGCGGAGGCTGGTCCAACAACACGCTGTCGGCCCAGCGCATCGCGGGCTACATCGCCGACCAGATGGAATCCGAGCGCTGGATCATCGACGTCGGTGTTCGCTACGAGCGGATCAGCGGCGACATCAACAAGGAGACTTCGGAGTCGTACTTCGTCGAGCAGGCAGATGCCGACAACCTACCGGGCGGCACGTTCCTGAGCGACGACCTGCAGACCGTCACATTCGGTAACGGCGGCTACAACGCCGGCACGGTCAGCACCAGCGACTGGGCCGGAGCGCTCGGCGTGGCGTTCAAACTGAACGACCAGTGGAACCTGTACGGCAACGTGTCACGCGGCTTCTTCTTCCCGCAGCTGCGCAGCGTCGGGTTCCAGTCATTGGGCGATCCGAGTCCCGGTACTCCGTTCCGTTATGAGCCGGAGACGATTAACCAGGTCGAGCTCGGCGTGAAGTGGCTCGGCGAGCGCTTCAACACGACGGCCGGAATCTTCTTCAATGAGCTGGAAGATCGCCAGAATGTCGACTTCGTCGACGACGGCATGGGCGGCGTCGAGGAGATCTCGTTCGAGCAGTCCACGGAGACGACCGGTATCGAGGTCACCGGCAGCTGGCTGATCACCGACTGGCTGACGCTCGACGGCAACGTCACGTACCAGAATGCCGAGTTCACGAAGAATGATCAGGACTCGACGTTCGTCGGCAACCAGCCGCGGCGTCAGCCGGAGTGGCTCGCGAACGCCGGCCTGTTCTTCAATTTGGCCGGTTGGGACGCATCGCTGTTCCTGAACCATGTCGGCGACAACTACGCGAACGACAGCAACACCGTCAAGCTGGACGCGTTCACGATTTGGCGCGCCAACGTCGGCTACACGTTCTCTTTCGAGGATGACTCGGCGCTGCGCCTGTCGGTCGACGTGTTCAACCTGACGGACGACGAGGGCATTACCGAGGGCTCGCCGCGACAGGGCATCAACCAGTCGAGTGGTGGCGAATTCTTCATCGGCCGCCCGATCCTGCCGCAACGAGTCGCGGTCCGCTTGAACTACGCGTTCTAGTCGGGCAGCGACAAATCGCCGGAATCGCAGCGATACCGGCTTGATATCT
>JBLYYV010000363.1:0-3348 GCA_048550095.1 Gammaproteobacteria bacterium | reverse complement strand
GTCGCTGGGCCCCCCCCCCCGCCCGTGTTGGTTTTTTTCCCGGGGGTGTCTGGTTAAACCGCCCCGCCTTCCTCGCCTGACGTTGCCACGTATTTACAACCCTGTAGCCCCAACACCCAACAATCGCCGAGACCGGCGGAGCTCGACATCAGTACATACCCGTAGTGTCGGAAACTACGCATTCCCTGCAGCCCGAATCGTCCCCAAACTGGGCCAAAGGAGGGGGCCAAAATCGTATGAAACAGATCGCGTTCTACGGTAAAGGCGGTATCGGCAAGAGCACCGCCGCAACGCATGTCGCCTATGCCCTCGCGAACCAGGGCAAGACCGTGCTGCAGGTCGGGTGTGACCCGCAAGCCGACAGCACGGCGAATCTTCTGGCGGAGTTCCCGAAACCGATACTGGACGTGCTGGCTGAGCACGATTTCGAGTACGAGGACATCAACGTTGACGAGATACTCATCAAGTCAAAGCGACCCTTCGACAACGGCGGTTCAGTATTTTGTACCGAAGCCGGCGGCCCGGAACCCGGCGTCGGTTGCGGCGGCAAGGGCGTCATCGAGGCGATCAAGACGCTGCGGCACCTGAAGGTGTTCGACGAAATCAAGCCGGACCTCGTCATTTACGACATCCTCGGCGACGTCGTCTGCGGCGGCTTCTCAATGCCGATCCGCGACGGCTATGCCGAGAAAACGTATATCGTAACCAGCGGTGAGCTCGAAGCGCTGTACCAGGCCGTCAATGTCATGGGCGCCGTGAGACGCTTTTCGACGCGCTCCGGCGCAAAACTCGGCGGACTGGTCGTCAATCTCCGCGGGTTGCCAGACGAGGAGAAGATCGTGAGCGACTTCGCCGAGGAACTCGGCACCCGCGTGATCGCGCTGAATCCCTTCAGCCAACTGATAAAGGAATCCGGAAATGCCGCGAAGACAGTCTTCGAAGAGCACCCCGACTCGGCCGAGGCCGAGGTGTATCGGCGGCTCGCGGACACCATCATGAACGACGAAAGCGAATTAGAGGTTCCGGGCACGATGACATTCGAAGAACTCTACGACTGGTGGAGCGGCTACGTTAACTGACAAGACGAGGGACGTGATGCGGCAAATTGCGGTTTACGGGAAAGGTGGCATCGGCAAATCGATGGTGTCCTCCCACATTACTTACGCGCTTGCCGAACGGGGACTGCGTGTCATGCACGTCGGGTGCGACCCCAAGCACGACAGCACTCGCCTGCTGCTCGACGGACGCATGACGCCGGCGATCCTCGACATCCTGAAGAAGAAAGACTTCAAACTGCGCGAGCTCGAACTCGAGGACGTCGTCTTCCAGAGCCCGTCGAACGCCCATCTGAAGGGCAAGATCTTCTGCGCCGAGAGCGGTGGCCCCGAGCCGGGCTCCGGGTGCGCGGGGAAAGGCGTCACCGAGGCAATGAAAACGCTTGCCGCGCTGAAAGCGCCGGAGACGTATGACCTCGACCTGGTGCTGTATGACGTACTCGGCGACGTGGTCTGCGGCGGTTTCACCATGCCGCTCAAGCGCGGCCTTGCGAAGGAGGTCTACGTTGTCACGAGCGGAGAGCTTCAGTCGCTGTTCCCGGCCTGCAATCTCGCGCGCGCGGTGCTGCGCTATGCCGACCGGGTCGGCGCACGACTCGGCGGCGTGATCGGCAACTTGCGCAACATGAAAGGCGAACGGGAATTGCTGCTCCGGTTCGCCGACCGGCTCGGCACCCACATCGTCGGCTTCATTCCCTACAGCGAGAAGATCAAAGCCGCGTCAGGCAAGGGACAGACCGTGTTCCAGTACGCGCCTGGCTCACCGGAATGCGACGCGTTCAGCGAACTGGTCGATAACATCTACAACAATGAAGAATTGTCGATACCGGACGCAATTACCTTCGACGAACTGCACCACTGGTGGCAGGAGAACAAATCGGTCGCCGCGTAAACGACATCGACGAACACATGACAGGAGACAGATGATGCCGATCAAGAATTACGAGCACGGGTGCTCCACCACGCAGGCGCTGGCGACCCTCGGTAAGGTCGAAGGCGTCATACCGCTGCTACATGGCCCGCAGACCTGCATGTACCAGAACCAGATGTCGACGCTGTACTGCCGCCCCGCTCACCTGATCACGGCCGGTACGCTGGTCAGCAAGAGCGAGGTTATCTTCGGCGGCGACGACAGCCTCAAGGAGCAGATCCGCAATGTCCACGCGAAGTATGACCCGAAGATCATCGTCATCATCAACACCTGCATTCCGCAGATGAACGGCGACGATGTCGAGGGCGTCATCATCGAAATGGAACGGGAACTGCCCGGCCTGAAGATTCGCACACTCAACACCGGTCTTAATTACACCGACGCGCTGTTGCGCGGCTCCGATGAATCCTGGGTCGCGATCCTGAAGGCGCTCGACAAGACGGACAAGGATCCCGGTTCCGTCGGGCTCGTCGGCCGGTCCGGCCAGGACGCCGACAACATGGGCGCGATCGACACGTTGCTGCGCAAGGCCGGCCTGAACACGCACCTCTTCCCGGCAAGCCACCTCGACGAGATGTCGCAAATCACCCGGGCCGAGCGCATCTACCCGATGCACCTGGGCTCGTATGCCACCTGCAAGTACATGGCCGACGAGTTCGATCAGGACGTGGAATTCATCGAAATTCCGTCCGGCATCGAGGGTACCTCCAATTTCCTGCGCGCAGTGGCGGACAAAGAAAACTGTCAGGCGCTCCACGATCTCGTCGATCAGGAAGAAGTGCGCGTAAAACCGGAGCTCGAGAAGATCCGCGCCAGGTTCGCCGACGACGATATCCGAATGCTGCTGGTATCGGGCCCGGCCAATGAAATGTCGCTTGGCAAGATCGTCGCGGAATTCGGCGCGGAAGTCATCGTCGTGCCGTCGATGAAGGATAAATTCTATAAGCAGGAACGCGCGATCATGGAGGAACGTTACGACGTGACGTTCGTCGATGAAGATTTCGAATCGATCGAAACGCTGATCGACGAATACCAGCCCAACGTGATCGCCAACGAGTGGCAGGCCGAAACGGAAACTTCCACGCGCCTGATACCGTCGTTCTGCATCTTCTTCTACCTCGCGGACTACGGCTATGACTACGCGCTCAACTTCGGCAACAACTTCCGCAAAGTGACCGGCAAGGGCGTTTGGAACCACTGGCGCGACATGCAAGACCGCTATGGGGGGCACTGAAACGATGAACGCTGACAAGATCAACGGCGGAGACCAGCCTCAATTCAAGATGCAGGAACTGCATACGCCCACATCTTTCGAGGGCGTGGTCTGGGCCCTGATGGGCATCGAGGACGCGAGGACGATCC
>JBLYYV010000362.1:0-14264 GCA_048550095.1 Gammaproteobacteria bacterium | reverse complement strand
GGGAAATACAGCGCAGTCCTGATCGGCCGTTGCTCGACCGTGGCGAAGGCATCCCGATAACGTCGCAGCTGCGGTCGGTACCTTTCTGATTCGGAATCCAGGAACGCACTGGTCGCGCCGCCCTGATGCGAACTGGTCTTGTAGTCGATGATCCAGCGGGTTCCGTCATCGGTGACGAAGGTTCGGTCGACGACATGATTCGCATAGCGATCGTCTGCGGACGTGGTTACCGGCACTTCGTTGGCGGCTTCCGGATGTATCGACGACAAGATCCATCTGCCCCGATCGTCCGTCAGAGTATTGTGCAGTGCTGCAACGGTTCGGTCTAACGCGGCGCGGAGTTCTTCGGCGCCGACACCGAGGCGCCGCAGCGCCAGTTCCATTGCCGGTTGATGCTGTTCGATGCGCTCCCCACTCCATGACTCGATGCCCTCCTCCGCGATTTGCTGCAGCCATCGATGCACGACCGAGCCGACATGCTTCGACGATTGCGACGCCCATTCGAACTCGACCGGTGTTTCTGCATCCGCATCCCGGGCCTTGCAGATATTGCCCAGTGACTCGGGCGCAGGTGGAGGATGCCAGTCTGCCGGCAGCCTGAGCAGCGGCACCTCGCGCCATACGGGTGGGCGCCTGCCGCTGGCGCGTGTTTCAGCTACCGGGAGATCAACGGAGCGTAAATCGATTTCGCGTTCCGCCACCGGCCACAGCCGCGCGAGCAACGTGTTCGACGCCGGCGGGCGCGTGCTGTTCTCCTCATCGTCATTCAGTGCCAACTGGGCGAAAAGATGCAGGCGGCGACGAGCGCGGGTTGCGGCCACATACAATAGGCGCTGTTGCTCGAACCGGTCGCGCTCCGTTTCGAATCGCCACAGGAGTTCGTAAAGCGGGTCCGTCGATCTGTCGCTCGGCTTGATCGGCGCGACGACGAGTCCCGCAGGGGCCTTCGGCCTCACGATCTCGTCGAACAGCAGCAAGGGCTTATCGCCCGAGCGCGTCGCCAACCCGAGACCCGGGAGAATGACCGTGTCGAATTCGAGGCCTTTCGCCTTGTGCATGGTCAATATTTGTACGCGCGGTTGCACGCCGTCCCTGTCGATGCGTACCTCGCCGAGGCGATCGAGCAGCTCGGCGCCATCGGCGCAATCCGCGGCGGGTTCCAGGCCGTCGAGAAAGCGGAAAAACAGATCGGCTTGCTCGAGATCGGCATCATCGGTGACAGTAGCGGGCCCGCCCAGTTGCAGCCAACTGCTCTCGACCAGGTCACGCAGCGCAATCGCGCCGCGCCGCGCCAGTGCCCCTGCGAGAACGTTTCGAAATCGCGCAAGCCTGTCCTGACCATCATCCGTCAGACGCGCGACGACCGCGTCGTCTTCGATCAGCGTCCAGATACACTGGTCATGATCGGCATAGGCGATCGCGTGCAGATCGACCAGGGTCAGGCCGCACCATGGTGCCCGAAGGCATGCGAGCCAGGCGAGCCGGTCGCCCAGATGCGTGACGGCTCTGGTCAGGGCAAGCAGATCCTGGACCAACGGTTGTTCATGCAAGTTTTCGAGGCCGGTGGCCGCGTAATCGATGTTCTCTGCCCGCAACCGGCCCGCAATTGCGACAGCATGTCGGCGGCTGCGCACCAGCACTCCAACGGTCTCGCCCGGCCCGCTGTCAAGTGCTGCCCGGATCAGGCGAACGACGCGTTCTGCTTCGACCTCGGGCAATCCGCCGGGCACCGGATGCCAGGTCACGCCTGCATCCGCGTCGTTTTCGTCATACGCAGTGCTGGCGGTAAAACTGATGGCACCCGCACTCATGTCATCGTCGTGCGGAAACACCTCGGCGAACGCCGCGTTGAACCATGCGATGACCGCCGCGTTGGAACGAAAGTTCGTCGTCAGTTGCAGGAATTCCAGCTTGAGACCGCCGATACCCCGTGTGCAGGTGTCGAGAAACAATCCAACCTCCGCTTCCCTGAAGCGATAAATCGACTGCATCGGATCCCCGACAACGAACAGGCTGCGGTCGGTCTCGCTCTCCCAGCCGTCGGTCAGCCGCCGGACGAATTCATACTGCGATTGCGACGTATCCTGGTACTCGTCCAGCAGGATGTGCTTGATCTGATAGTCCAGCGCAAGCCGCAACTCGCTTGCCGCATCTTCCCGACCGAGGGAGTCCAGCGCCTCGCGCGCGACCTCGGCATAGTCCGTTTCGCCGCGCCGGGCGAACAGGTCGCGCAGGATCGCCACCGTCAACGGCAAAACCCGCCACAATGACGCGATGATCGACCATTGCCCGTCCGAGTAAACCGGGTTTGGCAGGCTGCCGACGACGCCGAGCGCGGCGCGAAATGCGTCAGCCGTTGCGAGGCGCCCGAGCAATTCCGTGGCGCGACTCTTCATCTCGCGGGCCTCTCCGGAGCCGACCGGGAAGCCTTCTCTGACGGTGATCCTGCTCCGCCACTTCGGGTGGCGACCTTTCGTCAGCAATACATTGGCCATGCCGCGCCACGCCGCCAGCTGCTCCGCCGTCGCCGACGGCATCGCGGCCAGGTCACGCCAGGCGACGATATCCTCGTCGGCGTCGTGTTCGGCCCTGCGTTCGCCCGCGTACCGCAAGCATGCGAGCAGTTCCGCCCGCTCCGCCTCGGGCATGGCATTCGCGGCTTCGGTCAGAAAATGTTCGACCAACTGACCGAGACCCCGCTGCAACAAGAGCCGGAGTTCGTCTCCGTCCTCGACCCGTCCCGATCCGGTCAACGGTAGCCATTGATCTCGTCGCGCAAGCATAGTCGTCAGCAGTGTCTCGACGCGGCTCGCATCGTTGTCGCAATGACTCAGCAATACACGAACCGCTGCACCGTTCGCATCGGCTTCCTCGCCGAGGGTCAGGGTTTCCCTTGCTGCCTCTGCATATACGAGTCGCGCGTCATCCAGCATCGCGTTCTGCGACGTAACACCCGCGCTGAGCGGCGCGCGACGACTGAGTCGCGTGTTCACGGAATCGATCGTGCCGATCCTGAGTCGCGCGGGCTGGTCCACCAGGCCCCAGCCGCGGTCGGCGTCGCGTGCGATGACGGCCCTGGCGAGCTCATAACCTTTGAACAGATGCGGCTGGTCTGGCGGCGTGGCGCGCTGCGCAGCGGCGAGCGCCGTCTCGATGCGCGCGCGCATTTCTCCGGCGGCTTTGCGCGTGAACGTGATTGCCAGTATTTCCTCCGGATCATCGACGATCGACAACAGACGCAGATACCGCTGGATCAGTAGTTCCGTTTTGCCGGAGCCGGCGGGTGCCTGCACGATGAACGACCGGCGCGGGTCGAGCGCCCGGTCGCGCGCGGCCTGGTCGGCTGGTTGCTTCGTCACGCTCATTCTTCGGCGTCGTCCGCCGCCAGCGACGCCATTTGCCAGCGACGCGTCAGCATCGCGAACTGGCCGCCGGCCATGCCGTCCTGTTCGAGATCGATACGACAGTCGCCGGCGCTGTATTCCGCGACCAGGACTTCGAGCACCGTGCGCCAATGCGCTTGCAGGGCCGACCAGCTCTTCCGGTCGTGTTGGTGGGCGCGCTCGCGCGACGAGATCAACTCGTGGAAGCTCTCGGTCCCGATTACATCCAGACGGACCCGTTCCGACAGCAGCCAATAAAGCGCAATGCCGTCGGCGTTGCCGTACGCCGCATACATCGGTAATTGCATTTCCAGTGGCCGATCGCCCTCGCATTTCCTGATGCTGAAATGCGCGCCCGTCTTGTAATCGATGACGAGACGCGCACCGTCCGAAGTCGCATCGACGCGATCGAACCGCACGTTCAACGTCAGGCCGCCGATGTCGAATGTGTGACGGTCCTCCAGCTCGACCACCGCAAACTGCCCGCGTTCACGATCCTTCGCGACGAGATCGTGCAGGATCCGTGACAGCCGGCCGCGCTCGTTCGCGCTCAGCGAGTCGCGCAATGGGTGCCCCCGGGGGACGTTCCGATCCAGCGACTTGTCGATCGATGACTCCACGAAGGCCTGTAAATCCCGGTCGTCGACACCGTAAGGCCCGCCGCGCCCGCGGAGCTCCCGATACAGGTACTCGGCCGCGTCATGCAGCAGATTTCCGCGAGCCAGCGCATCCGGCGCAAAAGGCGGCGAGCGCAATTCCCGAGCACCCAGACGCAGTTCGAAAAAAGCGCGCGCCGGACATGCGGACTGCGTGTTGGCAAGCCGCGTTCCGCCGCGCCCGCGCTCGTTCTCCGCCAACGGCGGTGCCGGGTCAGGTGAGACAGTCGGGCGCGGGCCGAGCAGCATCGATTGCCGATAGTCCGCCGCATTCGATTCGTCCAGCGGTGAGGCATCGAGCGTCGGCAACGCGGCGATTCGCGGTGTCGCTACGTGTGGCTCCTCGCCGGCGCGGGCCGCCCAGCTGGCGACAACTTCCGGCGCGCCGGCCAGCAGGCGCTCGGTGGTCGCGAGCGCCTGTCTCCGGTACACGTCGGGCAATGCCTCCGGTACACCGCGATCGCGCTGCAGGTTCATCGCGATCAGCGGCGTGGGTCTTCCCAGAGGCGGCCATACCGCGCTGCTCATGCCGCAAATCCAGATGGCGTCGAAAGCATGCCCGTCAACATCCCATGGCGTCATGATTTGAACACCGTCGGCACGCGCGCCGGAACGGTAGTGTCGCTGCGCGGCGAGTTCGGCCAGCAGTGAACGCGCCTCGCGGAAGGTGACGGGCCCCGTCACCTCTGCCAGCGTCGCGAACTGCTCGAGACAGGCTGTCCAGCCGTCCTGCGCTCGCGCCTCGTCCGTGCTGAGTTCACGCCCCTTGCCGAGACCGATCTCTTTGGCCAGCGTCTCGACGACCGGTATCCAGCCGGGCGGTTCGCGACGCCCGCGAGTCTGCTCGCCCAGCGGCAGCATGCGCTCGAGCGCGCCCAGGAATTCGTCGGGCCGATCAGCAAGTTGACGATGACACAAACCGCGCAGATCGACCCGCTGCATGCGGTCATCGCGGACGACCAGGTCGCACCGCGCTCGCGCCGGCGCCTCGCTGACACCACCGCGCAAATAGGGTGAGCGCAATAACTGCCCGATCTCGCGATAGTCCAGCTGACCTTCCGTAATCCGCAGCATCAGCAGCGCGGTTTGCACGAATCCGGTATCCGCCAGCCGAGCGCCGTCATCAACGGAGACCGGGAACTCCGTGCCATCGCGCTCGCGCCACAGCGGATCGAACGCGTCGAGAAAGCTGCGCCGAAAATCGGCCGCGTGGCGATGCAGGTCCGGAACCACGACGGCCACCGCGGCGTCGCTTTGTGCTTCGAGCTGCGCCCTCGCCCACTGCGCTGCGCGGCGGCGCTCCTGTTGCGGATCCGTGGCCGCGTATTGGCGCGCGGCCTCCGTTCGCGCACCGCCAACGCTGGAGACTTTTCCCGCCAGCCGGCCGAGATCGTTCAACGCGAGAAACAGCCGTCGCTGACTCCATGTCATTCGCTCAAAACCGGCCAGCACGTAGTGATTCGCCAGCGGTATCGATTCACTCGACAATTCGGCCAGCAACCGGCCGGGCAAGGTCGCGACGTCGACCCAACCGCGGTCCCGGCAGGTCTCCTCGAACAGTTTCGCCCAGCCGGCGAAATAGCCGGTATCCGGGTTGCCGGTCGCGGCCTCCAGATCATGGATGCCTATGCCCCAGTCGCGCATCAGGTTCCAGGAGCGCGCCAGCAAACGGCGCGCTCCCTGGGCAGGATTCTGTATTTCGGGGGTGTCGAATCCATCGGTCACCCGTTCGACGGCCCGCATAAACTGCGCGCGGTTCAGCAGATAATGCTGCCCGATCGCGCCGCCGCCGATCAGTGAGTGCTCCCAGCAGCTCTCCAGCCACGCGTTCAGATCGATGATGTTCGGGGTGGGCCAGGAAAGGTCGCCCCGCCGGTGCCGATTGCGGTTGTAGCGCCAGCACAGATGCCGCGCGAGTCCCGGGGACGCAGCAAGCACGGTCGCGCCGGCGTCGACGGCGTCATGCAGACCGACTTCTTTTATATTTAATTCAGTTATTTACGTGTTCTTTTTAAGGTTTTAGGCGACTTGTTCTGCCAGGTACGCATCCAAGAGCTCGCCGATACGCGCGAACACATCCTGCAGCTGCGCCACGTCCGGCAGCATCGTGATTCGGAAATGATTGTTGTACGGCACGTTGAAACTGACGCCCGGCGCGACCAGCACGTGCTTTTGCTCCAGCAGGTCCAGCGCGAAGGCATTGTCATCGAAGTTCGGCAGTGCTTTCAGATCGACGCCGACGAACGCATACATGGACCCCTTCGGCTCGACGAGTCGCAGCAACGGATTGGCGGCGACGCCGTCGAGGATCGCCTGCCGCGACTGGTATAGCCGCCCTCCGGGTGCGACGAGCTCGCGAATGCTCTGATAGCCGCCCAGTGCCGTCTGCACGGCCCACTGCGCCGGCACGTTGCTGCACAGTCGCAGCGAGGCCAGCAGCTCGAGCGCGTTCAGGTAGTCCTGCGCATGCTCGAGCTCACCGCTCAGGACGACCCAGCCGACGCGATACCCGCACGCGCGATACACCTTGGACAGGCCGCTGAACGTTGCGCACAGCGTATTCTCGACCACTGTCGCCATCGGGACGAATTCTGTATCGCCATAGACCATCTCGTCGTAAATCTCGTCGGCGAAGATGACGAGCTCATGTTGTTCCGCGAGGCGGACGATGGCCTCCAATGTTCCGCGCGAATACACCGCGCCGGTCGGGTTGTTGGGGTTGATCACGACAATGGCTTTGGTTTTCGGCGTGATCAGCTTCTCGAGCGCTTCGAGATCCGGTTCGTGCTGCGTTTCCGGCGGGCATGGATAGTGAACGGGTCGCCCCTGATTCAACGTGACGCCGGCCGTCCACAGCGGATAGTCCGGGCTCGGCACGAGAACTTCATCACCCGGGTTCAGCAGGCCGCGCAGTGTCAGGTCGATCAATTCGCTGACGCCGTTGCCGATGAACACATGTTCAGCCGTGACGCCGGGCACACCGCGGTCCTGCTGCTGCATGACCACCGCCTCGCGCGCCGGGAAAATCCCTTTCTGATGACAATAGCCTTCGCTGCTATGGAGATTCTCGATCATCGCGAGGCGCATCGTCTCGGGCGTGCGGAAACCGAAGGCACCCGGATTCCCGATATTCAGCGAGATGATTTCGTAGCCGCGGCGCTCCATTTCGAGCGCACGATTGGCGAGTTTGCCGCGAATCTCGTATCGGACGTCGCGCAGCGCCAGGCTGGGTTTGAAATTGTCTGTCATCGTTAGACTTCCTTGCGCGCCGGCTCAGGCCGGCTGTGCAGCCGATTCGGCGATGGCGGCCTGCTTCATGTCCAGCAACGACGCGGCAACGGTCGCAATGCACAGCGCGCCCGTGATCACCGCGAACGGTACGAAGTACGAACCGGTGCGGTCGAACAGCAATCCGGTGACGATCGGCCCGGCGGCGCCGCCGGCTGCATCGAGCACGTTGACGGCCGCCAGGATCTTGCCGAGGGAACGCATGCCGAACAAATCAGCAGACAGCAGTTGAATGAGCGTGTAGATCCCGCCCCAGCCAAAGCCGAAGAACACGAGCCCGGTCCATAATGCCGTCGCGCTCGTCAACTGAATCGCGGCCAGCAGGCAAACGGCGCCGGACAACATCAGACCGAGGCCGGTCAGCAGGATGCGCTTGCGTCCGAACGTCTCGGCCAGGTAGCCGGCGATAATCTTGCCGACCAACCCGCCGATGAACAGAATCGATACGCCGGTGGATGAGACCTCGGGCGAGTAATCGGACTTGCTCATGTAAATGAATACATTCGCGGTCATGCCGAGAATCGAATAGAAGGTGCACATCGCGATTGCCGCCAGGCACCAGAAGTTGCGGCTCGACAGGGCCTGCTTGAGCGAATAACCGGTCAGCTGAATCGGCGCGGCGGTCGATGCCGCGGTATTTCTATTGCCGGCGCTCATCGGCCCGTTGCGAATCAGTATCAGAGCGATTGGCAGCAATGCCAGGGGAACGAATGCGAGCCATTGAAAGACCTGTCGCCAGTCCGCCATGCTCATCAACCAGGTATTCAGCATCGGGAAGAACGCATTGCCGAGGCTTGTACCGGCCAGCACGAGGCCTATTGCCAGCCCGCGCTGCGTATCGAACCAGCTGGAGATCAGGTAAACGTTGATCATCAGGCCGCATAGGGCCAGCACGACGCCGAAGCCCGCCTGGATCCAGTAGATATCGGTCAGCGTGTCGATCCGTGCATACATGAACGTGCCGGCCGCCAGCAGCGCCAGGCCGACCAGGATCAGGGGTTTGACGCCGACTTTGTCGGCGAGTGTGCCGGAGAACAGTCCGAAGATGGCCGCGGTGCCCAGCATGATCGAGTCGCGCGCCTTGATTTCGGCGATCGAGATATCGCGTGACATCGACTCCGACAGCGCCTTGATCAGTTCGATGTCGAATACCGCCATTCCACCGAGCGTCATGCCGTTCGATACAAACAGGGTCAGAAACGCCATGGCGCAAATCACCCAGCGATACGCGCGAACTTCCGGTGTGTTGCCTGTCATGTACTGATTCCTGGTATGAGTCGGTCCGAACCAGCGTGCAATTTAACGGATTTGTGCCCAGAATGCTTCGATCAACGGGCTTTTCAGCTTCTTGCGCAACGCGAACAGACCGACGTCGTAGGGCTTTAGCGCCGGGCGAACATCGAGCACCCGAACGTTCGCGGCAAGCGGACTATTGTCTAGCACGATCTTCGGAACGACGCCGACGCCGAAGCCCAGACTGACCATACTGACGATGGCTTCGTGACCGGCCACCTGCGCATAGATCTGCGGCTGCACGCCGAGTTTCCGGAACCAAGTGTTGACGCGACGGCGGGCGAGACCGGTCTCGGACAGGATCATTGGCGTGCTGGCCCAGTCTTCCTTGCGGGCTCGCTTGCCGGACAGCCGCGCGTAGTCGTTGCGATCCGCGGCGGCGATGTAAACCAGCGGTGTTTCCGCCATCGGCTTGAATGCCAGTGTCGCGGGTAAGGTGCCAGGCCGCGCGCCGATCGCGATGTCCTCTTCATTCGCCAGAACCCGTTGCACCGCATCTTCCGGATCGCCCGTATGCAACTTGATCTCGATGCGCGGAAAACCGCGGCGAAATTCGCTGAGCAGATCGAACAGAAAGCTGTAGCTCGCCGTGACGGAGCAATAGATACTCACTTCGCCCTGCAACTCGCCGGTCTCCGCCGCCAGTTTGTTGCGAACGACATCCCACTGCGTCAGCGCATCCCGGGCGAATTCGAGGAAGCGGACACCGTGCGGCGTCAACTCCACGGAACGATTGTCGCGCTCGAACAGCACGACCCCGACCTCGCTCTCGAGCTGGCGGATGCTGCGGCTCAGCGCGGAAGCGCTGATATGGCAGGCTTCGCTGGCACGGCCGAAATGCAGCGTTTCAGCGAGCGTCACGAATTGTTTCAGGGTGCGAGTATCCACAGGCTCTATCGTTGCGTAATTAGGCATATATTATTGTGTTTATTTCATTTTACGCAAGGATATGGCGCGCGTATTCTCTCGCTCCCGGTTTACAAACGGGCGCCGGGCGGAATTCGCCCCGTCCGTGCACGCTTCAGGAGCACTCAGATGCAGGTTTACTACGACAAGGATTGCGATCTCTCGATTATCCAGGGCAAGAAAGTCTCGATCATCGGCTACGGCTCGCAGGGCCATGCGCATGCATGCAATCTCAAGGACTCCGGCGTCGACGTGACGGTCGGACTCCGGCCCGATTCATCGTCTCGCGCCAAGGCGCAGAACGCCGGCCTGCAGGTCGCTGACGTTCCCGAGGCCGTCGAATCCGCAGACCTTGTCATGATTCTGACGCCGGACGAGTTCCAGAAACAGCTGTACCTCGATGAGATCGAGCCGCATATCAAACAGAATGCCACGCTCGCCTTCGCGCATGGCTTTGCGATCCATTACAACCAGGTCGTGCCGCGCAAGGACCTCGACGTCATCATGATCGCGCCCAAAGCGCCGGGTCACACGGTCCGTTCGGAATTCGTCAATGGCGGCGGCATCCCGGATCTTATCGCCGTGTTCCAGGACGCATCGGGCCAGGCGAAGGACGTCGCGCTGTCGTATGCATCGGGCGTCGGCGGCGGCCGTACCGGCATCATCGAGACGACCTTCAAGGACGAATGCGAAACGGATCTGTTCGGTGAGCAGGCGGTCCTGTGCGGCGGCGTGGTCGAACTGATCAAGGCCGGCTTCGATACGCTCGTAGATGCGGGCTACCCGGCCGAGATGGCGTACTTTGAGTGCCTGCATGAGGTCAAGCTGATCGTCGACCTGATTTACGAAGGCGGCATCGCCAACATGAACTACTCGATCTCGAACAATGCCGAATACGGCGAGTACGTGACCGGGCCGAAGGTCATCAATGAAGAATCACGTGAGGCCATGCGCGAGGCGCTACACAACATTCAAACGGGCGAGTACGCCAAGCGCTTTATCGCCGAAGGCGCGGCGAATTATCCGTCGATGACCGCCTACCGCCGTCTGAACCAGGCACACCCGATCGAGCAGGTCGGTGGCGAGCTGCGCGAGATGATGCCCTGGATTACGGCGAATCGCCTGGTCGACAAAGACAAGAACTAGGCAGTCTGTGCTGACCTGTCCGGGCGATACTGCCCGGACACGTCAGTCGGCAAGCTCGGGAATGACGCGCTCGCCGATTATCTTGATCGCCCATTCGGGATTCTCGTAGACGCGCAACGCGATATCCGTCAGGCCAGCATCTCTGAACTTCTTCATACGGTCGATCTCGAAGTCGATCTCGTCCAGTGAGGATGCCGAAGTACAACGCCGGGAGAGTTTGTCGAGAATCTCGCGCGGAATCTCCGGTATGTTCGGATCCTGCCCGTAGAACGCCCGATTCAACGCGTCGGTGTTGTCGTAGACGACCTGCATTTCTTCGTCCGGCAGGATACCGCTGTGATACTCGTGATAGGCCGGCCAAGGCGTCACTCGCGCGGCGAGCCACATGCGGCACTCGGCGAGCGCCTCCTCCGGATCCTCTTTCACATGCCAGGCCCAGAAGTTCCGGAGGCAGAACGTATCCTTGTGAGGATTGTCGTACTCCTCGATGATGGGATCGATGACCGAGCGCACTTCTGCGACGTGGTCCGGCGGATGATCGCCGAGGAAAATACCCTCCGAGTACTTGGCGGCCGAGCGCAGCATCTGCGGCCCGCCGGCGCAGACGTAGACGCCGGGTTTTTCCTGCGTGACCCATGAAGAGTGGTACCACTTCACTTCGTACATCTCGCCGAAGTAACGGACCATCTCGCCGGTGGCCATCGCATCGATGATCTCTACGCATTCGCGAACGGCACGCAGCCGGCGTTCGGCCTTGAAGCCCATCGCGTAGGCAGTGCCGCCATCGCCGGCGGAGATGCCGATTTGCGCACGCCCGCCGGAGATCTCGTTCAGCGTCAGCAGCGCGTTGCCCATCTTCAGCGGGTGCAACTCATACGGCGAAACGGCGACGGGCCCCATCTTGATCTTGCTCGTCGCGCGCGCCGCATCGACGAAATTGACGAACGGATCACGCCCGTCATGCATGTTCGACACCCAGAGCGCGCTGATGCCGTAACTCTCGGCCAATTGCGCGAGTTCGGCCCAACGCTCCGGCGAACCCTGAGGCATCAGGATCAGATCGATACGCATTTCAAGCTCCCCCCAGTGTTTCAGCTATGCACGCGCCCGTAGGCCCGGGCGCTAACGATTGCTGTCATTTTTAGCAGAGGGTCATCGCCGCCGGTATGAGAATTTATACTTAGTGCCGCTTCGGCTAGCCTGTCAGTCGACGTGCTCGAGCTCGACGAGTTCGTAGTAGGTTTGCATGTAACCGCCGATGTCGCCGCGCAGGAACAGGAAGTCACCGTCGTTCGTGCACCAGATGTCGTATGGCGGATGCGCTTCGGGCAGGCCCGGCGAAGACACGAAGCGGAAATGCAGCGCGTCGAATTTGCCAGCCGCGACCTCGATGCTCTCTTCCCCGACGAACTCAACGCCAAAACCAATCCGGAACAGCATCGGTCCCGTCGCGCCGCGATGATCGGGGGACGACAACAGCATCTCGTCGATACTCTGGACCTCGTCTGCGGGTTTCGACAGGTCGAACAGGCGCATGTGCCATGAGTCACAGGCGATCGCGTGATTCTGGAACGTCTTCAGACGTCCGTTGGTCTCCATGCGCTGCGTGACGCGCCCGTCCAGAGAGGTGTGCGTTTCGCACTCGGCAAAGTCCGGCCCGAAGCGGAACCATCCCGAACCCATGAACTTGTCATCCACGGATAACCGGACGAAGCAGTCCATCGGGTTCCAGTCTTCGTCCAGACTGTAGGTGATGTCGCGCATGACGCTCGGTCGATCATCGATCTCGCAATGCGCGGTGATCGTGCGTTTGCCGTCGCTGTGCACGTCAATATGGAAGAACTCGCGGCCGCGTTCCTGATCCATGCGATCGGGCTTCTTGCTCGTATAAAGAATCTTGCCGCGAATGCTGCGATGCTCACGCTGAAGAATATCGTCGCTCATGCCTAATCCTCGTTTTCCCGTATTTTCGTTATCGATCGCTACGCGTCGTTGTCCGTGGCGACCGGTCGCGCCGCGTCACTGATCCAGTCGCTCCATGAACCCGCGTATAGCGCCGCGCCATGGAGCCCGGCGATCTCGAGCGACAGCAGCGTATGACAGGCCGTCACGCCCGAGCCACACATGCAGGCAACGCGGCTCATGTCGATGTCGCCGATCGCGGCGCGATAGTATGCCTGCAATTCATCCGGAGCGCGGAAGCATTTGTCAGCCCCGAGGTTCGCGTCGAACGGTGTGTTCGTCGCTCCGGGCACGTGCCCGGCCCGTTTGTCGATCGGTTCGACTTCGCCCCCAAAACGCGGCGCCGCGCGCGCATCGAGTAGCGACAACTGGCCCGCCGCGAGCCCGGCTGCCACGGACTCGGCCTCGATAACCGGCATCGATCCCGGCCTCACTGCGAAGCTGCCGGTCGCCGCTGACGGGATGTCGGTCGAGAGAACCTGACCCGCCGCGAGCCAGGCCTGTAATCCGCCGTCGAGGACGGCCGCACCGGTGTGGCCCGACCACCTGAGCAGCCACCACAGCCGTCCGGCCATCGCGTTGCCCATGTCGTCGTAGGCGACGATGCGGGACTTGTCAGTCATGCCCCAGGAGCGAAACAGCCGCTCCGCCGCCTCGGGATCGGGCAACGGATGCCGCCCGCCCGAGCCATCGGGGGCCGCGGGGGCCGCGAGCTGACGATCGAGGTCGGCGAAGAATGCCCCCGGGATATGCCCCTCCTCCCAGGCGAGCCGGCCGGCATCGGGGACCATCAGGTCGAATCGGCAGTCGACGACAATCCAGTCCGGATCCTCGAGGTGTCGGGCGAGTTCCTCGACCCCGACGATCGGGGACGCCCTGTTTGTTCTGTTCATGGATCCTGCCGGCGGCTTGTCACACACGTGACGGTTGAGGGAAAATAGTATGTTTCACGAAGCGAGTGTCGGCAACAGCCGCGTGCTTCGGAATATGTCTCGCTGGGTCGCATGCCCTTCCGCGACTCGAAAACTCATCCAGGAGTAACTGCATGGACAAAGTGATGGTCTGCCTGAAGCGCGTTGTGGACTACAACGTGCGTATCCGCGTCAAGCCGGATAACTCGGGCGTCGTGACCGATGGTGTCAAGATGAGCATTAACCCGTTCGACGAAATCGCGCTCGAGGAAGCGCTGCAACTCCGCGAACAAGGCAAGGCGAACGAGGTCTTCGTCGTGTCGATCGGGCCGACCGATTGCCAGCAACAGCTGCGGACCGGACTCGCGATGGGCGCCGATCGGGCGATCCTGATCGAGACCGACACCGATATCGAACCGCTTGCCGCGGCGAACGTACTGCTGAAGCTGATCGAGAAAGAGCAGCCCGACCTGGTCATCCTCGGCAAGCAAGCCATCGATGACGACTGCAACCAGACGCCGCAGATGCTCGCGACGCTATGGGGCCGACCGCAGGCAACGTTCGCGTCCAGGCTCGAGCTCGCGGACGGCACGGCAACGGTGACGCGCGAAGTCGATGCGGGTCTCGAGGTCATCGAGGTCGATCTGCCGGCGGTCATCAGCACCGACCTGCGCCTGAACGAGCCGCGCTACGTGAAGTTGCCGGACATCATGAAGGCG
>JBLYYV010000361.1:0-2887 GCA_048550095.1 Gammaproteobacteria bacterium | reverse complement strand
TACGCGCGCGCCGACCGTGCGGCACGGCCCCCGAAAAAAACTCAGAGCCTGCAGAATGGAAACGAACCAGATCAAAGCCAGCATCAAGGACTTGCAAGAACGCAGCGTTGCGTTGAGGGGGTACCTTTGACTTCGATCAGAAGCAGGCACGGCTAGCCGAAGTCGCCCGCGAACTCGAAGACCCCGACGTCTGGAGCGATCAGCCGCGCGCCGAAGCGCTCGGCAAGGAGCGGGCCAGGCTCGAGGCGATCGTCGGGCTACTCGATTCGGTCGGCAGCGTGCTGGCGGATTCCGGCGAGCTGCTCGAGCTGGCCGAGGCCGAGGATGACGAGTCCACCGTCGCCGAGGTCGTAGCGGACCTCGACAAAGTCCGCGGCGACGTCGAGAAACTCGAATTCCAGCGCATGTTCAGCGGCAAGGCCGATGCATCCAACGCGTTCGTCGATATCCAGTCCGGCGCCGGCGGCACGGAAGCGCAGGACTGGGCGGAGATGCTGCTGCGTATGTACTTGAAATGGGCTGAGGCCAGCGGATTTCAGGCCGAGTTGATCGAGGCCTCGCCCGGCGAGGTGGCGGGCATCAAGAGCGCCACCGTGCATATTGTCGGCGACTACGCTTTCGGCTGGCTGCGCACCGAGATCGGCGTGCATCGACTCGTGCGCAAGTCGCCGTTCGACTCCGGCAATCGGCGGCATACGTCTTTCGCGTCAGTCTTCGTCTCGCCGGAGATCGATGACGACATCGACATCGAGATCAACCCGGCGGACCTGCGGATCGACGTGTACCGGGCGAGCGGGGCGGGCGGTCAGCACGTCAACCGCACGGAATCGGCCGTGCGAATCACGCACAACCCGACGGGAATCGTCGTACAGTGTCAGAACGACCGCAGTCAGCACAAGAACAAGGCAACGGCGATGAAGCAGCTGCGTGCGAAAATGTATGAAATGGAGCAGCAGAAACGCCGTGCCGAGTCGCAGGCCGTCGAAGACGGCAAGGTCGACGTCGGCTGGGGAAATCAGATACGTTCTTATGTGCTCGACCAGTCGCGCATCAAGGATTTGCGTACAGGCGTCGAGACCGGCAACACCGAAGCGGTATTGAACGGCGATCTGAACCGGTTTATCGAAGAGAGCCTGAAGCAGGGGCTTTAATGAGTAAAGACAAGAACAACGCACCGCAGGCCGAGGGCTCGGCCCACGTCGAAGACCATCGGCTCGTCGCGGAGCGACGCGCCAAGCTCGATGCATTGCGCGAGGCAGGGTTTGCGTATCCCAACGATCGACGCCGCAACGCGCTCGCGGGACAGATCGTCACGACGTTCGAACACCACACCGCCGAGCATCTCGACGAAGAAGCCGTTGAGGTCATGATCGCCGGCAGGATGATGGCGAAACGCGTCATGGGCAAGGCGAGTTTCGCGAAGGTGCAGGACCGCTCCGGCCAGATCCAGATCTTCGTGCAGCGCGACGTCGTGACGACCGATGTATACCAGGCGTTCAAGAAATGGGATCTTGGCGACATCGTCTGGGTGCGCGGTACCGTGTTTCGCACGAAGACCGGCGAGATCACCGTCAAGGTGGCCGAAATCGAGTTGTTGACGAAGTCTCTGCGGCCGCTGCCGGAGAAGTTTCACGGTTTGACGGACCAGGAGATGCGCTACCGGCAGCGCTACGTGGATCTGATCGTCACCGAGAAATCACGCGCTGTATTTCGTACGCGTACGCAGGTCGTTCAGTACATCCGCTCGTATCTCGATGCGATGGATTTTCTCGAAGTCGAGACGCCGATGATGCAGCCGATCCCCGGCGGCGCCGTCGCAAGACCGTTCGTCACGCATCACAACGCGCTCAAGCGCGACCTGTTTCTGCGCATCGCGCCCGAGCTCTACCTGAAACGACTGGTCGTCGGCGGTTTCGAGCGCGTCTACGAAATCAACCGGAGCTTCCGCAACGAAGGCATTTCGACGCGGCACAATCCCGAGTTTACGATGCTCGAGCTGTACATGGCCTATGCGGACTATCAGACGCTGCTCGACCTGACCGAGAACCTCGTGCGCAGCCTGGCCGCGATGCTGTTCGAAGACTCCGTCATCGAATACCAGGGTCGCAGCTATGACCTGAAGCGTCGCTTCGAGCGTCTGAGCGTTCTCGAATCGGTCGCGAAGTTCAATCCGGATCTCGACGCGGCCAAACTGCGCGATCGCGATTACCTGGCCGGTGTGTGCAAGGAGCTCGGCATCGAGGTCAAGGACGGTTTCGGTTCCGGCAAGTTGCTGATCGAGATCTTCGAGAAGACCGTCGAGGGTGAATTGTTCGAACCGACATTCATTACTGGCTTTCCGGCGGAGGTCTCGCCACTAGCTCGCCGCACGGACGATGACCCGTGGCTGACGGACCGCTTCGAATTCTTCGTTGCGGGACGCGAACTCGCCAATGGCTTCTCGGAGCTGAACGACCCCGAGGACCAGGCGGAGCGGTTCAAGGCCCAGGTCGCACAGAAAGAGGCGGGCGACCAGGAGGCGATGTTCTACGACGACGATTACATCACCGCCCTCGAATATGGCATGCCGCCGACGGCCGGTCTCGGCGTCGGCATCGATCGCCTCGTCATGTTCCTGACCGACAGCCCGTCCATTCGCGACGTGCTGCTGTTCCCGCATCTTCGCGACACCTGAACGGCTGATCCCGGCGGCGGATTTACGTCTGTTTCAGGCTCGAAAGCTGCCATTCGCCTCGATGCAGCGCTGACGGCTGCTTCCGTGCCGAAGCGGACATACGCTGGCCTGCGTCATGTATGGCCGTTACCGACCCGAAACGGACGGTCTACCAGTGGCCTGTGCCGGTGGGTCCCGAACAATATTGATTTTGATTCCGTGGCTGGTAGGTAG
>JBLYYV010000360.1:0-10650 GCA_048550095.1 Gammaproteobacteria bacterium | reverse complement strand
GAAATAAAAAATGACTGAACGGGAATCGATGGAGTTCGACGTCGTCATCGTCGGTGGCGGGCCATGCGGGCTGGCGGCGGCGTGTCGCCTGATGCAACTGGCGAAAGACGCGGGCAGCGAACTCAGCGTCTGCCTGGTCGAGAAGGGTTCGGAAATCGGGGCGCATGTCATCTCCGGCGCGGTGTTCGAGCCGCGACCGCTCGAGGAGTTGTTTCCGGACTGGAAGGAGCGTGGCGCACCGGTGAAAGTTCCGGTCGAAAGCGACGCGTTCCACTATCTGACGAGCGAGACCGGCGCGCGCGGCGTGCCGGGGTTCTTCGTGCCGAGGCCCGCCCGCAACGAGGGCAACTACATCGTCAGCGTCGGCGAGCTGTGCCGCTGGCTCGGCGAGCAGGCGGAGGCGCTCGAGGTCAATATTTTCCCCGGCTTTGCTGCCGCCGAAGTGCTTTACGAGGACGGTCGTGTGGCCGGAGTCGCCACGGGTGACATGGGCCGCGATGCCGCCGGGCAGGCCAAAGCGGCGTTCGAACCCGGCTATGAATTGCGCGCGCGCTACACGCTGTTCGCGGAAGGATGCCGCGGTAACCTCGGCAAGGAGTTGATGGAGAAGTTTTCGCTACGTTCCGAATGCGATCCTCAGCACTACGGTATTGGCATCAAGGAGGTCTGGACGATCGATCCGGACAAGCATCGCGAAGGCAGCGTCGTGCACACGCTCGGCTGGCCGCTCGACAACCGGACGGAAGGCGGCGGCTTCCTGTACCACGCCAGGGACAACCAGGTGTATCTCGGCCTGATCGTATCGCTCGCATATGACAATCCCTACCTGAGCCCGTTCGATGAATTTCAGCGCTGGAAGCATCATCCGCTGATCCGCGACGTCATCGACGGTGGCAAACGGATTTCATATGGCGCACGAGCGCTCAACAAAGGCGGGTTGCAGTCGTTGCCGAAGCTGGCGTTTCCCGGCGGCGTCCTGGGCGGCTGCGAGGCGGGTTTCCTGAACGGCGCCAAGATTAAGGGCGCGCACACCGCGATGAAGACCGGCATGCTTGCGGCCGAATCCATGTTCGCCGCGTTGGCCCTGGGCGACGACGCGCCCGCCGTGCTCGAGGACTATCCGACTCGCGTGCGTCAGTCGTGGGTATACGAGGAGCTTTATCGTGGTCGGAACTTCGGTCCGGCGGCGAAGAAGTTCGGCGTATTCCTCGGCGCGGCATTCACGTGGGTCGATCAGAACATTTTCGGGGGGCGTCTGCCGTTCACTCTGCACAACCGGGCTACCGACCATGAGTCGCTGAAGAAGGCTGCGGACGCGCAACCGATCGACTATCCCAAGCCTGACGGCGTCATCAGTTTCGACAAGATGTCGTCCGTTTTCCTGTCGAGCACCAATCACGAAGAGGATCAGCCGTGTCATCTTCGATTGGCCGACCCCGCTATCCCGTTGCAGAGAAACCTTCCGGAATTCGCCGAACCCGCGCAACGCTATTGCCCGGCCGGCGTTTATGAATTCGTAGAGGGCGACGACGGCGCGCCGAAATTCCAGATCAATGCCCAGAATTGCGTGCATTGCAAGACTTGCGACATCAAGGATCCGGCGCAGAACATCACCTGGGTCGTGCCCGAGGGTGGCGGCGGACCTAACTACGCAGGCATGTAAATGGGATTGCTTGCGCGCGCGGAACCAATGTTCCGCGCATCAAGCCTGTTGTCACGAATTCGCTCTAAATTGTTGATTCATTGCTGCGGCGAGCGCGTCCAGTTGCGGCAATTTGACAATTGTCATCCGCGACGTTTAGTTTTTGTCGTTCTGATCTAACCGATGACGCAATACTGGACGATCGGATACAAAAACCAGTATCTCACTGTCCGTAAAGGCTTTTGGTTCGCGCCGCGCCCTCATCGGGCTGCAAGCAACGAAAAAACCCGGCCTTGGCCGGGTTTTTTTTCGATCTGGCGCAGCTTTTTAGGGGACTTCGACGGCGATCGATACAGCTTCGCCGCCGCCGATGCACAGGGCGGCAACGCCGCGTTTGCCACCGCGACTGCGCAACGCGTGGATCAGCGTCGCGATGATGCGGGCGCCGCTGGCTCCGATCGGGTGCCCGAGCGCGCATGCCCCGCCGTTCACGTTCACCTTGTCGGGGTCGAGCTGCAGATCGTGGAGCGCAGCCATAGTCACGCAAGCAAACGCCTCGTTGATTTCGTAGAGATCGACGCTGTCGGCCGTCCAACCGGTTTGTTTCAGCAGGGACTCGACGGCGCCGACGGGCGCGATGGTGAACCATTCCGGTTCGCGCGAATGCCCGGCGTGTCCCATGATTCTTGCCAGCGGTTCGAGGCCCCGTCTATTCGCTTCCGATTCCGTCATCAGAATCAACGAGGCGCCGCCGTCGGCAATCGTCGACGAGCTGGCGGCGGTCACGGTGCCGTCCTTCGCGAACGCCGGCCTGAGGGTCGATACTTTGTCGAGCTTGGCGCGTCCCGGTTCCTCGTCGCATGCGACCGTGACGTCGCCCTGACGGCTCGAGACGATCACCGGCGCGATCTCCGCGTCGAACGCACCGTTCTTGGCTGCGGCCCTTGCTCGTTCGACGGATGTGATTGCGAATTGGTCCTGCGCCTCGCGGGAGAAACCATAACGCTGTGACGTGTTTTCGGCGAAAACGCCCATCATGTTCCCGTCGTAGGCATCCTGGAGCCCGTCGAAGAACATATGGTCGATCACATCCTTGTGGCCCATGCGATACCCGGACCGCGACCCGGGCAGCAGGTAGGGCGAATTGCTCATCGACTCCATACCGCCGGCCAGGACGATATTCGCGGAACCGGCCCGAATGACGTCGTGCCCGAGCATCACGGCCTTCATACTCGATCCGCACACTTTGTTGACGGTCGTGCAGCCGACCTGTTGCGGCAGTCCGGCCGCGAGCACGGCCTGCCTTGCCGGCGCCTGACCGACGCCGGCACTCAGCACGCAACCGATGACGGCTTCATCGACGTCGTTTCCGTCGATGCCGGTGTCCTGCAGGCAGGCCCGCGTAGCGGCGGCGGACAGTTGCGGCGCCATCGCGTCACTGAGTGCGCCCTGCAAGGCGCCGATGGGAGTACGTCGCGCGGCGACGATGACGATTGAATCCTGACTCACACTCGTTCCGGGTTGCTTAATGGCCGATCGTTCCGGCGGGGCGAATTATGGCAGACGCGCTAGAGACTGTCTGCAACTCGCACGCTGGCGTTGACGGGGGTCGTCGTGTTTCCACAGAGAAGAAGAGCCTATTTCGCCAGGTCAGGTTCTCCGAGGTCGGCGAGTATGCTCGCGCGGCAAAGACGCCTGATCTCGGGTGCCGAAAGATCCTCGCCGGGCAGATTGACAGGCGTATTGATCTGCACTTCCAGTCGTCCCGGTTTCGCCAGCCATTGATGGGCCGGCAGCATCGCTCGAGATCCGCGAATGACGATCGGCACGACGGGGAGGTCGCCGCGCGTGGCCGCAACGAAAGCGCCGTTGTGGAAGCGGCGCAGGCCCGGCTCCGCCCGAAACGTGCCTTCCGGGAAGAATCCCAGGGATTCGCCGCGTTTTGCGTGCCCCATGATACGGCGCGCATCGGCCGCGCCTTTGGACCGGTCGAAACGCTCGACGAACTCGGATCCGATTCGCTGCAGCAGGAAGTTGGCGAACGGCACGCGCGTCATTTCACTCTTTATGACAAACGTGAATCGGGCCGGCAACACGGCCGTCAGGATCATGCCGTCCAGGTAGCTCGCATGATTGGCAACCGCCACGCAGGGGCCCGCCGGCAGGTTCGACAGCCCGGCGACGCTGGGGCGGGCGCCGATCAGGCAGAACAGCAGTTGCCCCGCGGCTTTGACGATCCGGCGCCGCCGCGGCTGGCCCGGAACGACGGCCACCAGCAGCAAGAGCGGAAGTGTGACCGCGATAAACGTCAGCCCGACGAATATTCCATAAATTCTATACATGTTAACGGCGGCAAGGGATTGCATACCCGATATTTTGTTAAATCGAAGTTTATGTAATCCGTTGATATTTTTTGTGAAATCTATCACGCCCCCGTTTTGTCAGGCGGCACATACTTGCCGCCAGCCTCAACCGTTTCGTCGGCGCAAAAGGATTTTGCAGACGCGATCCGGCCCAGGCAAGGACATGCTGCGCCGTCCGGAGGAGACAACGGTGTTTGCATGCGGTGGATTCAATCCAGGAACTCGTGCGGACTAGTTTCCGGCAAAGGGCCGGGTTCTACAAGGATTGCTGAAGGTACAGAACTGAAGTAATGTCACAGAATCCCCTGAAAATGTCGGCCGGCAGCGGCACGGACGCGAACGCTCCTGAGGCGATCATCGACAAGTTCCTGGACACGATCTGGATGGAGCGCGGCCTGTCCGTCAACACGCTCGGTGCTTACCGGGCGGACCTGATGGCCCTGCAACGCTGGCTCGCCAAGAAAGATATCAGCCTGATTTTCGCAACGCGGGCCGACCTGCTCGCGTTTATCGCCTGGCGAACGCAGGAGGGCGCCAAGCCCCGATCTACGGCCCGGCAGCTTTCCAGTTTCCGTCGGTTCTACCGATTCCTGTTGCGCGAAGGCGTCATCGGAGAAGACCCGACCCTGAAGATCGAAATGCCAAAGATCGGCCGTTCGCTGCCGCGCTCCCTGACGGAGGCGGAAGTCGAGTCGTTACTGGCGGCCCCCGACACCCATGATCCGCTCGGCCATCGCGACCGGACGATGCTGGAGGTGCTCTACGCAACGGGCCTGCGCGTATCGGAGCTGATCAACCTGAAACAGAGCGAGATCAACCTGAACCAGGGTGTCCTGCGCGTTAGCGGCAAGGGCGAGCGCGAGCGGCTGATACCGCTCGGTGACGAGGCCCAGAACTGGCTGCGTGACTTCATCGCCGGCCCGCGCGTCGAGATCCTGCTCGAACGTCAGACCGATTACCTGTTTCCGACCCGCCGCGGTGACCGCATGACGCGTCAGGCTTTCTGGCACATCATCAAGCGATACACGAAGAAGGCGGAGATCGAGGGCAAACTGTCCCCGCACACGCTTCGCCATGCGTTTGCAACGCACCTGCTGAACAACGGCGCCGACCTGCGGGTGGTGCAGATGCTTCTGGGTCACAGCGATCTTTCCACGACCCAGATTTATACGCACGTCGCACGCGCTCGAATGAAGGAACTGCATTCGCAGCATCATCCCCGCGGCTGATCGGCTAGTCGCTTGCCAGCACGTCGCGTTGCTCGAAGGCACAGGAACAACGAGTACATAGGGAAATCGGGCCCATAGGCGAATCGGGAAATGTACCCGATTTACCTCTGGGTCCGATTTTCTTTTGCCGCGGCAATCTGGCTGGTATTCTCTCCGCCGGCGCACCGCGTCGGGGAACCCAGGCGGGCCCGCTCGGTCAAACACCTTGGCTTTGCTTGGCGGACCAGGACACACGGATTAGACATATGAAGATGATGAAATTGATTGCAATCCTTGCTGCGGGCGCGATTGTCGCTGGCCTGGCGATGTCCGCATCGAGCGATGAGCAGACCGACATCGCGCGCATCCTGAAAGAATTCCCCGAGCTCAATGCCGATGCAATTGGTCCCTCGCCGATGGAGGGTATCTATGAGATCACTCTCGGCAGCCGGCTGGCTTATGTGTCTGCGGACGCCAAGTACCTGATCCAGGGTGACCTGTACGACGTCAAAACAGAAGAAAACCTGACGGAGAACCGGCGCATGGTCTCGCGGCTGCGGTCACTCGACAACGTCAGTGAGAGCAGCATGATTGTTTTCGAGCCGGAAGAGACGCTGCACACGATCACCGTTTTTACCGACATCGATTGCGGCTATTGCCGCAAGTTGCACCGCGAAATCGACGGCTATAACGAGCAGGGCATCAAGGTGCGTTACCTGTTCTTCCCCCGCAGCGGCCCGCAGACGGCCAGCTGGTTCAAGGCTGAAGAGGTTTGGTGTGCCGATGATCGGAATTCTGCGCTGACCACGGCGAAAGCGGGCGGTACGGTTGAGTCGGAAGATTGCGGCGCGACGCCGGTCGCCGACCACTACCAGCTCGGGCGCACGTTCGGCATTCAGGGTACGCCAGCCATCGTTGCCGATACCGGAGAGCTGATCCCCGGTTACGTCTCGGCGAGTGAGCTGGTGAAGTATCTGGAGGACTGATTAACGTCAACGGCTCGCGTCGGTATTGACGGGGGCAAAAAAAAGCCGGGGCACGCCCCGGCTTTTGCGCATTCGAGGAACGTCCGTCAGCGTTCGAGATACTGTAGCTTGCCTTCGACGTCGCGCCACTCGGCCTCGTCGGCAGGAGGGTCCTTGGCTTCGGTGATGACCGGCCAGATCTGCGACAGCTCGGCATTCAGTTCCAGGAAGTTCTCCTGGCCGTCCGGCATTTCGTCTTCAGCGACGATCGCTTCGACCGGGCACTCGGGCTCACACAGCGTGCAGTCGATGCATTCGTCGGGATCGATCACCAGCATGTTGGGGCCTTCGTGGAAGCAGTCCACGGGGCACACCTCGACGCAGTCGGTCAGTTTGCACTTGATGCAGCTTTCGGTCACAACAAAGGTCATCAATTTCTCCGGTCAGAACGGTCGAGCCGATGGCTCCAGACCGCGGTACTTTAGTAGTTTCGCGCCGGAAATCAAATGATTTCGGGCGATATCCGTATATTCTGCAGGAATCGCCCAAGGGACAGTCACCGGGCCATAGTCGCCGCGACGCCGTCTCCTCAGCGCTGCGGCCGGCGCGGGGCCTCGCACACGAGTAACTCATGACGCCCGGACTCGCGGTTGCGCAGATACTGCTCCAGCGCGATCCTGACGCTCGGGAAAGCCAGGTCGTCCCAGGGGATGTCACCGGGATCATACAGCGCCGCTTCCAGCGTTTCCGTGCCGGCGCCGAAGTCCGGCGTGGTGAGCGTCGCAGCAAAGAATATGTGGACCTGGTGCGCCTGCAGCACGTCGACGGCCGCGATCATCGGACCGATCTCGACCCGCGCCAGGGCCTCCTCCAGGGTTTCCCGCGCAGCAGCGGCCGGCAACGATTCGTCCAGTTCCATGAACCCCGCAGGTACCGTCCAGAACCCGTGGCGCGGCTCGATGGCGCGTTTACACAACAGAATCCTGCCGTCGTGCTCCGGCACGCAGCCGGCAACGATGCGCGGATTTTCGTAGTGGATTGTCTTGCAACTCATGCATACGTAGCGAGGCCGGTTGTCACCTTCCGGTATCGAGAGAGCCACGGTCTGACCGCATTGATTGCAATATTTCATGGGCTGGGTGCCGCCGGTCGACCGGCAGGCAAGTAAAACAGTATCAATGGATTGAACAATAAGGGTAGCAAATCCTTCCTTTTGCTTTGCGCTCTGTTATAGTCCCGCCCATCTTGGCGCCCTTCGGTCGGTGCCAACCCCTCCGGCGAAGCATATTGCCTGGCCCGAGTCCTACAGAATTTCCAGCCTGGACCGAACCGCGCGCGGCAATGCCCCGCAGTCGGGTCGGGCGATCTTGGAGTAATACATGTTATTTAATCAACTCGGCCTGTCGGCCGAACTGCTGCGTGCAGTCGATGCGCAAGGCTATACCGAAGCCACGCCGATTCAGCAGCAGGCTATCCCCTTAATACTAGAAGGCCGCGACGTACTCGCCGGCGCCCAGACGGGTACCGGCAAGACCGCGGGCTTCACGCTGCCGTTGTTGCAGCAGCTGCAGACGTCCGAGCTCGAACGCAAGCGACGCGTGCGCGTGCTGGTCCTGACGCCGACGCGTGAGCTGGCGGCCCAGGTGGCCGAGAGCGTGCGTACCTACGGTCAGCACCTTCCGTTCCGGACCGCCGTCATTTTCGGCGGCGTCAGCATCAACCCGCAGATCGACAAACTCCGCAAGGGCGTCGATATCGTCGTCGCGACGCCGGGCCGATTACTCGATCACCTTCAGCAGGGCACGCTCGATCTGTCCGGCGTCGACAAGCTCGTGCTCGACGAGGCGGACCGTATGCTCGACATGGGTTTCATTCGCGACATTCGCAAGATTATCCGCGCACTGCCGGAGCAACGACAGACGCTGCTGTTCTCGGCGACGTTCTCGAAAGAAATCCGCCGACTGTCGAAAGACTTCCTGATTTCCCCCGCGGAGATCCAGGTCGCGCAGGAGAACACGACGGCCGATCGCGTGCGGCAGATCGTTCATCCGGTCGACCGACGACGCAAACGTGAACTTCTGTCACACCGTATCGGTGGCGGTAACTGGCGCCAGGTGCTGGTCTTCACGCGCACCAAACACGGTGCGAATCGACTGGCCGAGCAGCTGACGGGCGATGGCCTGAAAGCGGTCGCGATTCACGGGAACAAGTCGCAGGGCGCGCGTACGCGAGCGCTGGCGGACTTTAAAGCGGGCTCGGTTCGCGTGCTCGTCGCCACCGACATCGCTGCGCGCGGCCTCGACATCGACCGGCTACCGCATGTAATCAATTTCGAATTGCCGTCAACGCCGGAAGACTACGTGCATCGCATCGGGCGCACGGCGCGTGCGGGCCGCGAGGGTGAGGCCATCTCGCTGGTGTGCATCGACGAGCATAAACTGTTGCGCGATATCGAGCGACTTCTCAATCGCGAGATCGAGAAAGAGGTCATCCCGGGCTACGAGCCGGACCCTCGCATACCGGCGGTGCCGATCAAGAACGGTCGTCCGCAGCGCAACAACGGGCGTGGCGCGGGGCCGCGTCGCAACGCGCGGCCCGGTGGGCCGCCGCCGCACAGCGGTCCGAAAAAGCGACCCGGTGGCCGCAGACGCCGTGCCAGTTGAGGACTCCGGCGCAAATTTCAATGAGTACCTGATCAGTATCTGACCGATGACAATGATTAACGTAGACAAACTCCGCAACATCGCGATCATCGCGCACGTCGACCACGGCAAGACGACGCTGGTCGACCAGCTGCTGAAACAGTCGGCCACGCTCGGCGAGCGCGAAGAATTGCCGGACCGGGCGATGGACTCGAACGACCTCGAGCGCGAACGCGGCATCACGATTCTGTCGAAGAACACAGCGATCAAATGGCGCGACTGGCGCATCAATATCGTCGACACGCCCGGGCATGCCGACTTCGGCGGCGAGGTTGAGCGCGTTTTGTCGATGGTCGACAGCGTGCTGTTGCTCGTCGATGCAGTCGAAGGGCCGATGCCGCAGACGCGCTTCGTCACGCAGAAGGCGTTCGACTGCGGTTTCACGCCGCTCGTCGTCATCAACAAGATCGATCGCGACGGCGCGCGTCCCGACTGGGTGCTCGATCAGACCTTCGACCTGTTCGACCGCCTCGGCGCGACGGACGCGCAACTCGATTTTCCGGTGATCTACGCATCCGCATTATCGGGTTACGCCGGCACCGATTCGGATGTGCGTTCCGGTGATATGACGCCGCTGTTCGAAGCGATCGTCGAGCACGTGCATTCGCCCGACGTCGACCTCGACGGACCGCTGCAGCTGCAGGTCTCCAGTCTCGATTACGATTCCTATGTCGGGGTGCTCGGCATCGGTCGCGTGACGCGCGGCACCGTGACCGAGAACATGGCTATTAAGGTCGTCGGCGCGGATGGCAGTGTGCGAAACGGTCGCATCAACGAACTGTATGGCTTCCATGGCCTGGAGCGCAGGCGGGTAACGCAAGCGGGCGCCGGCGATATCGTCGTATTCAGCGGCATCGAAGAACTGCACATCTCCGACACGATCTGCGACCGCGAACATCCGGAGGCACTGCCGGCGTTGACGGTCGACGAGCCGACGATCACGATGACGTTCCAGGTCAACAAGTCACCGTTCGCAGGACGTGACGGCAAATTTCTGACCAGTCGACAGATTGGGGAGCGACTGCAGCGCGAGCTCAAGCACAACGTCGCGCTGCGCGTCGAGGAGACCGAAGATCCGGACAAGTTCCGCGTTTCGGGACGCGGCGAACTGCACCTGTCGATCCTGATCGAAAACATGCGTCGCGAGGGCTACGAACTCGCGGTGTCGCGCCCGGAAGTGATCGAGAAGCATGTCGATGGTCAGTTGTGCGAGCCGTGGGAACAATTGACGGTGGACTTCGCCGAGGATTCCCAGGGCGGCGTCATGAGCCGGCTGGCCGAGCGCAAGGGCGAGCTGCTGGACATGAAGCCGGACGGCAAGGGCAGGGTGCGCCTCGAATACCGCATTCCATCACGCGGCCTGATCGGTTTTCGCACCGAGTACCTGACGGCGACCGCAGGCACGGGTCTTATTTATCACGTGTTCGACGGCTACGACCGCAAGGTGCAGGCCGACATCGGCCGGCGCCACAAGGGCGTGCTGATCTCGAAGGAGACCGGCAAGGCGCTCGCGTACTCATTGTTTAACCTGCAGGAGCGCGGGCGCATGTTCCTCGGCCACGGCGAGGAAATCTACGAAGGTATGCTGGTCGGCATCCACAGCCGCAGCAACGACCTGGTCGTGAACCCGACGAAGGCGAAACAGCTGACGAACATCCGCACCGTGCTGTCCGACGAGAACCTGAACCTGACGCCGCCGATTCGCTTCTCGCTCGAAGAAGCGCTCGAGTTCATCGACGACGACGAACTCGTGGAGGTCACACCGAAGAG
>JBLYYV010000359.1:0-5751 GCA_048550095.1 Gammaproteobacteria bacterium | reverse complement strand
TGTTTTTTGGGTAATATATAATTGGGGTCAGATTATTAATCGGCCGCTTCGCGGCCGTTTCTTACTCTGACCCCATTAGTCCTTTTTCTTCGACTTCTTTTTCGTTTTCTTCTTGGCCTTCTTCTTGGCTTTTTTCCGGGTCTTCTTCGCGGCCGTTGTTTTCTTCGCGGTCGCGGTTTTCTTCTTGGTTTTCTTCTTGGAGCCGCGCTTCTTGCGCACCGGCGCTTTCGCCAGCAGCTCTTCGCATTCCTCGAGCGTCAGGCTCTTTGGCTCGCGGTCCTTCGGCACACGGGCGTTCTTTTCCTTGTTGGTGATATACGGGCCATAGCGACCGTTCAGCACCTGGATGCCCTGCTCTTCGAAATCGAGGATCAGACGATTCGCGTCGGCGATCTTCTTCTCTGCCACGACCTCGAGCGCTCTCTCGAGCGTGATGGTGTACGGGTCGTCGTCGCGGATCGATGCGAACTTGTCGCCGTAGCGGACGTACGGTCCGAAGCGGCCGATGCTGGCGGAGACCGGCTCGCCTTCGGGCGTCTCGCCGAGCTTACGCGGCAGCTTGAACAGCTCGAGACCCTCCTCGAGGGTAATCGCCGACATCTTCTGACCCGGGCGCAGGCCGGCGAACTTGGGCTTGTCCTCGTCCTCGCGCGTGCCGATTTGTACGAATGGTCCGTAGCGGCCCATGCGCACGGAGACCGGCTTGCCCGACTTCGGGTCGGTGCCGAGTTCGCGTGACTGGCCGGCTTCCTCGCGGCTGACGCTCTCTTCTTTCTCTTCGACGCGTTCGTGAAACGGGCCCCAGAACTCGTCGAGCACCGGCACCCATTCGCGTTCGCCGCGCGAAATCTCGTCGAGTTCGTCCTCCATCTGCGCCGTGAAGCCATAATCGACGTAACGGTCGAAGTGATTCGTCAGGAAGCCGATGACGATGCGGCCGACGTCGGTCGGCTCGAAGCGCTTGCTCTCGGCATTGACGTACTCGCGGTTCTTCAGCGTCGAGATGATGCTCGCATACGTCGATGGGCGACCGATGCCGAATTCCTCGAGGGTCTTGACGAGGCTCGCCTCGGTGAAGCGAGGTGGCGGCTCCGTGAAGTGCTGGTCGGCGGATACGTCACTCAAAGAGAGGATGTCACCTTCCTCGACCGGCGGCAGCTTGCGGTCGGAATCGTCGTCTTTCGAGTCGTCCTGTCCTTCCTGGTAGACGGCCATGAATCCGGGTTTGACCAGCGTCGAGCCGGTCGCACGGAATCTGCCGGCGTCCGGCTGATCGACCGGCAACAGGTCGAGCGCGACCATGTCGAACAGCGCGTGCGTCATCTGGCACGCAACGGTGCGCTTCCAGATCAGCCCGTAGAGTTTCAGCTGGTCCGCATTCAGATACGCCTTCATCTGTTCCGGCGTGCGCATGACGCTGGTCGGCCGGATGGCTTCGTGCGCTTCCTGCGCATTCTTGGCCTTCGTCTTGTAGATGCGAACCTCGTCCGGCAGGTTCTCGGCGCCGTAGCGCGCATCGATCAACTCGCGAATTTCGGCGAGCGCATCGTTGGCCAGCGTGACCGAGTCGGTGCGCATGTAGGTGATCAGGCCGACCGTGCCCTCGTCGGTGTCGATGCCTTCGTATAGTTTCTGCGCGGTCATCATCGTGCGTTGTGCCGTGAAGCCGAGCTTGCGCGATGCCTCCTGCTGCAGGGTTGACGTCGTGAACGGCGCGGTCGGATTGCGTTTGCGCTGTTTCTTTTCGATTGCGTTGACGCGCAGCTTGCCGCCCGTCGGCTTCGGCCGCTCGGGCTGCTCGTCATCGTCGCCCTTGGGCCCATCGCTTTTAGGCAATATCGGAACGTCGGCCGCCGGATCGGTGGCGCCAGCGGCCGAGATCAGCGTCGACCTGACCGCGGTGGCATCCTCGGCCGTGACGAAACTGAATTGCTCGACTTTCTTTCCCTGGTACTCCGCCAGGCGGGCCTTGAACGTGGAGTCTTGCTTGGCCACTTCGGCCTCGATCGTCCAGTATTCCTGCCTCTCGAACGCCTCGATCTCGAGCTCGCGTTCGACGATGAGCCGCAGTGCCGGCGTTTGCACACGACCGGCGGACAGGCCGGGCTTGATCTTCTTCCACAACAACGGCGACAGGTTGAAACCGAACAGGTAGTCGAGCCCGCGTCGCGCCTGTTGCGCGCTGACGAGGTCGCCTGAAAGGTCTCGCGGATTGTCGACCGCGTCCTGCACGGCGCGCTTCGTGATCTCGTAAAACACGACGCGTTTGACATCCTTGCCATCGAGCTCGCCGCGTTCTTTCAGCATTTCGTACAAGTGCCACGAAATCGCCTCGCCCTCTCGGTCGGGGTCAGTCGCGAGTAACAGCGCGTCGGCCTTCTTGAGCGCTTTCTCGATCGCGTTCACGTGCTTTTCGTTCTTCTCGATGACCGCGTACTTCATCGCGAAGCCGTTCTCGGTATCTACGGCCCCTTCCTTGGGCACGAGATCGCGGACATGACCATAGGAGGCCAGGACCTTGTAGTCCTTGCCGAGATACTTCTCGATGGTTTTCGCCTTGGCGGGCGATTCTACGACGACGATGTTCGTGCCCATTTTGTCAGTGCCTTAAAAGCCAAACCGCGGCAGAGCCGCGGTCAGAGAATACCAAAACGGAAATTTAGGGAAACCGGTGGCAACCGTCAGTTCACCATTCCCGTGTTTTCCTCGAACACCAGGTCTTCCATGCGGGCGAAAGCCTTTTCCTGGCCGGGCTGGCTGAACAGCACCATGAGCACGACCCACTTGACCTGCTCGACGTCGATGTCTCCGGCTCCGAGCGCCACGAGACGGTCGATGACCAGCTCGCGCTGCACCGGCGACAGGATGCCGATCTGCTCAAGATAGAGAATATAGCCGCGGCACTCGGTATCGATGCGCGACGTTTCGAAAGGGTTGAACAGCCGAATCGAACGGTCGGCGGGCTGAAACTGGAATGGTTCGAGGTGACGGGCGCTGAGGCCGTCGAGCCAGTCGAGCGCACGGTCAACTTCCGGCTCGCCGAATCCGGCTTGCAGGAGTTCTTCTCGCAGCATGCCCTGATCCGGCTCAGGTTCTGTTTCCAGATCCTGCTCCGAATATGTTTCAAACAGGTACATGAGCACGTCAAGCACGGTTTCGCTCATTTCGTTCGACCTTCTTCCCTCTGTATGTAGCAACCGCCGAACAACGGCTGTACACGCCCTTCCAGCTCCAGAATCAAGAGCATGGAGGAAACCTCATCTGCCGTCAATCCGCTGCGGTTAACCAGAACGTCGACGGTGACCGGGTCCCAGCCGATAAGCTCAAGTAAACGTTGGTATTCCGGATCGACCGACCGCTCCACCTGGTGTGCCGACCGATTGTCATTTTGTTCAACGCTCGGATTGATCGCTGCGAGCATGCCGGGGAGTTCCTCGATTATGTCGTCTGACCCTTCTACGAGTTTGGCGCCGTTCCGGATCAGGCGATGGCAGCCGCGCGCCGTCGGGTTATGAATCGAACCCGGCACTGCAAATACTTCGCGTCCCTGTTCGGATGCGAAACGCGCGGTTGTCAGCGCGCCGCTGCGCAAGCCCGCTTCGACCACGAGCGTGCCGACGGACATCCCGCTGATCAGGCGGTTGCGCTGCGGAAACTGTTCCCGCCGGACGCCGGTGCCGGGCGGGAACTCCGTGATGATTGCGCCGTTCGCGGCAATCGCGTCGGCCAGTTTTTCGTGACGGGCCGGATACACGAGATCCGGTCCGGTCGCGCAGACGGCGATCGTGCGCGCACCGGCCTGGAGCGCGCCCGAGTGAGCGGCGGCGTCGATACCGAGCGCGAGTCCGCTGGCGATGCAGAACCCGGCGCCGCCGAGGTGTGCCGCGAAGCGCCGCGCCGTGTCAGCGCCGCCGGGCGTCGCGTTGCGGCTGCCGACGATCGCGAGCTGGGGCAGCGTCAGCGCGTCCAGCTGACCGCGCACGAACAACGCCGTCGGTGCGTCGTAGATATCGTTCAGCAAGGGCGGATATGCCTCGTCGTTGCGCGTCACGAGGTAGTGACCGTCGTGCGCGAGCCATTCGCGGCAACGGTCGAGCAGTCGGTCTTCCGGTGCGGTGATCCGATCGATCGTGTTTTGTTTGAGTTCTGCGCTGCGTAGTTGGCTTGCGCCGGCATTCACGATCGAGCTCACGTCACCGAATCTCGCGAGCAGAGCTTCGAATTTCGCGCCGCGGAGCCCTGGGGCGAGAGTGAGGATCAACCAATCGTTCGTGGACACTTTTCGCTCACAAAAAAAACGCGCCGGTCGGGACCGGCGCGTTTTATTTCATCAGCAATACCGAGCGATTTGTAGTCGGTAAACTGCGTATATCGATCAGGTTGGCTTCTTGACCTTGTCGAGGATATGGATCTCGCTCGTGGCCTCCATGATCAGTGCGTAACTTATCCGCTCATAGGTCTTGAACACCATGAGGGTGCCGGCCGACTCATCCGGCAGCGTCACCATGCCGCCGGCAGTGCGGTCGCGAACCGTCTCACCGGTTTGCCAGATGGACAACACGTGACCGACGTCCAGGCCATGATTCTCGCCGCGGTTGATGACGACGACCTGGTACTGGCCGATCAGCGCCAAGCCACCGGTGACGTGGATGATGCGACCATCGATATCCGAGTCGGGCGCGCGCGGGATGAACTGCAGCGGGACGTCGAAGTTCTGTTCGAGCAGTCGGTCGCCGGCCAGCGCCTCGCGCTGCGATTGCATGATTCTCAGCGTTGCGGGATCGCCGCCGCGGTTGATCGTGCCTTCGCCGACGAAGATGCCCTGGAAGCCGACGATGGAGCCGTCGTCCGGGTCGATCAGCGGCTCGCCGATATGCACCACGCTGTAGCCCTGGTTCACGTCACCGACGTCGCCGCGCACATAGACATCGTTGCCAGCGCCGGCAACGAGGCGGCCGTCACGGATCGCGACGATGTGCGGCAATTTCTGAATCTGCTTGTTCTCGAGCACCGTGCCCTTGCTCAGGAACGGCCCGATCGTGGTCAGCGGAATCGTCAGGATCGCCTCATCGAGGTCTTCGCTGCGAATCCTCGGCGACAGGCGGTCCGTGCCGCCCGACTCCGCCGAGCGTTCCAGCTGGATTCTCGGCTGGCCGTCGACATAAACGAGTACGAGCACATCGCCGGGATATATAAGGTGTGGGTTCTGTACCTGCGGATTGACCTGCCAGATTTCCGGCCAGTACCACGGGTCGCGCAGGAACATCGCCGAAATGTCCCACAGCGTGTCGCCACGCTTGACGACGTAACGATCCGGATGATCTGGATTCAAAGCGACGCCGGATTGAGCCGCGAGACTGGTCGCCAGCCCTCCGCGGTCGCCTGCGACGACGATGCCGGCCACGGCCAGCATGACGACGAGACACAGACCCGAAGCTAAAAGGCCGACCGATCGATGATGCGGCAGGGACTTGTTCATAGGATGCCCATCCCTAATGTTCAATTGCGCGCTGGGCCGGATATAGCCAAGCTATAATCCCGGTCAGTACCCCAAAGCGTGCTGATGACAACAACAACTTCAGACGGCGGCAACCCCGATTTCTGCCGACACGCCCGATTTCTATATGCCGATATATCATAAAATTGCCAGTATTTCATAGCGCTGTGCTTGAATTGTGAAGGAAACGTTATGTCACTGCTGACCATACTGGAATACCCGGATCCCCGCTTGCGTATCTGCGCGAAGCCGGT
>JBLYYV010000358.1:0-2949 GCA_048550095.1 Gammaproteobacteria bacterium | reverse complement strand
GTCGACAACGATGTGGCGATCGCTGATCTACAAGAAGGGTTTCCTGGAGAGGAACGTGGCCGATGGTCAATGGGTTTATGCTGCGGCGAATAACCCGCCGATCCAGTGCCCGGATGAGGACGTCAATCGGAACGGTATCCTCGAACCCGCGGAAGACCTGAATGGATCCGGGCAGATGGAGGCCGGCAATGTCGCGACCGTCGCGGCAGTGCCGCCGGATGCGCCGTCGGATGATCCTTGTACGACGGCGGGCGCCACCGGAACCGAAGTCGAGGTGATCACGAACAGCCAGGGCATCGCTCGGGTCTGTGTGATCTGGCCGCAGAACTTCGCCTGGTGGGTCGATGCGCAGATCGAGGCGCTGTCGACGGTCTCGGGCAGCGAGTCCAGCGAAGCCAGTTTCTTCGAGTTGCCGGCGCTGGCGGAAGATATCAACGACCTGACGACCAGGCCGCCGAACTTCGTAAGCCCGTACGGCACGGAGCAGGATTGCGCCATTCCGCCGCCGGGCCTTCCGCTTTAGCAACTCGGGTTCGCAGTCGATCGAACGAGGGGCCGGCAGCAATGCCGGCCCCTTTTCTATTCAGGGGCGGTAAACTTGGCGCGCCGGGCGGATCCGGCCGAGCGTATTCCTGATGAACGAGCAGACAGAAACCCCAAACATCTTCCTCGTCGGCCCGATGGGTTCCGGTAAATCTGCAGTGGGCCGCCGGCTGGCGCGCGACATACGCGCGGATTTCGTCGACAGCGATGCGGTGATCGAGCAGCGAACCGGGGTCGAGATCTCGTATATCTTCGAGAAAGAAGGCGAGAGTGGATTCCGGCGCCGCGAGCGCGAGATGCTGGACGAACTGACGGGCTTGTCCGGGATCGTGCTCGCGACGGGGGGCGGGTCCGTGCTGGCGCCCGAGAATCGCGCATATCTGGCGGAGCGCGGCCGCGTCGTCTACCTGCGGGCATCGATACCACAGTTGCTGGAGCGAACCAGTCACAACCGGAATCGACCCTTGCTGGCCAACGGCAATGCGGAGGAGACCCTGACCGAGCTGCTCGAGCAGCGCGATCCGCTGTATCGTGAGATTGCGGAGTTTTGTGTCGATACGGACGGCAGAACCGTCGCGGACGTTGCTGTGGAGATTCGCCGCTGGTTGTCGGACGATGCGCCCGCGGAAGAATGCCCGGCGAACAGTGCACGGTAGCGGGTATAGGGAAAGAAAGACGTCATGATCGAACTGAAAGTCGAACTCGGAACGCGCAGCTACCCGATCCTGATCGGCGCGGGTCTGCTCGATCAGCCCGGCGCGCTGGATCCGTTCCTCGGCGCGGCTGACGTGATGATCGTGACCAATGACGTAGTCGGCCCTCTGTATCTCGACAAGCTAAAGGCCATTCTGGGTGGTCGTCGCGTCGATACCGTCGTCCTGCCCGACGGCGAGGCGCATAAGGATCTCGCCACGATGCAGACGATCCTCGATCGGCTTGTTGAACGACGTTACGGGCGCGACGCGGTGCTGATCACGCTGGGTGGCGGTGTTGTGGGCGACATCGGCGGGTTCGCGGCGGCCGTGTATCAGCGCGGGATCGATTTCGTGCAGGTGCCGACGACGTTGTTGGCGCAGGTCGATTCGTCGGTTGGCGGCAAGACGGGCGTCAATCATCCCGGCGGCAAAAACCTGGTCGGCGCTTTTCAT
The DNA here is from genome assembly GCA_048550095.1 of Gammaproteobacteria bacterium. Lineage (GTDB taxonomy): Bacteria > Pseudomonadota > Gammaproteobacteria > Steroidobacterales > SMWD01. Next base: position 1,258 of record JBLYYV010000358.1, on the reverse strand, counting down.
CAGCCACTTGCGGTGATCGCCGATACCAGCACGCTCGGTACGCTGGCCGACCGAGAACTGTCCGCCGGTCTGGCCGAGGTCGTCAAATACGGGTTGATCGCGGATGCCGACTTTTTCGAATGGCTCGAGCGAAACGCGGAACAACTGGTCGCCCGCGACGCCGACGCTCTGCAATATGCGATCAGGGTTTCCTGCGAAGCGAAGGCCGCGATCGTCGCCGAAGATGAATTCGAGCGCGGTCGCCGCGCATTGTTGAACCTGGGTCACACCTATGGCCATGCGATCGAGCGATGCGCCGGATACGGCGAGTGGTTGCATGGCGAAGCCGTTGCGGCCGGCATGTGCATGGCGGCGGAGTTCTCCGCGCAGCTAGGGCGATCGTCGCAGCAGGACGTGAATCGCACGAGAGCATTATTGGCGCGGCTCAACCTGCCAGTGGCGCCGCCTGCTATCGCGATTGCGGATTTCTTGGCCGCGATGTCGATCGACAAGAAGGTGGTCGCCGGAGAGATTCGCCTGGTGCTGCTGAAAGGCATCGGCGACGCGTTCGTCACCGCGGACTATCCGCGTGACGAGATGGAATCGTTGCTGGCCCGGCAACTGGGCGCCTGAACCGGATGGATGCTGATGTGGTCGCGCCACTCCCCGACGCCGGCCTGGTGCCATGGGCGGCTGCCGAAAGCGCTAGCAGGGGTCGTCGCCATCCCGAGCCTGCACATCCCTACCGCAGCGAGTACCAGCGCGATCGCGACCGGGTCATTCACTCCACGGCGTTTCGCAGGCTCGTCTATAAGACTCAGGTCTTCGTCAATCATGAAGGTGATCACTATCGCACTCGGCTGACCCACTCGCTCGAGGTCGCGCAAATCGGCCGCACGGTCGCCCGGTGTCTCGGCCTGAACGAGCAACTCGTCGAGGCGATCTGCCTGGCGCACGATCTCGGGCATACGCCCTTCGGTCATGCGGGTCAGGACGCGCTGAACCGGGCGATGCAGCCCTATGGCGGGTTCGAGCATAACCTCCAGTCGCTCCGGGTCGTCGATGAACTCGAAGAAAGATATGCCGATTTCCCCGGCATCAACCTGACGTTCGAGACGCGTGAGGGCATCCTTAAACATTGCTCGAAACGCAACGCGCGATCGCTCGGAGACGTCGGTCTCCGCTTTCTCGAGCGCCGGCAGCCGGGCCTGGAAGCTCAGCTGGCAAACATCGCCGACGAAATCGCGTACAACAACCATGACGTCGATGATGGCCTGCG
>JBLYYV010000357.1:0-3189 GCA_048550095.1 Gammaproteobacteria bacterium | reverse complement strand
TTGCGCAGATGATCCATTGTCAGCGGATAGCCGCTCAGGTGCAGCAACCCGTACAGCAGCATCGAACCGTGACCGTTGGACAACACGAAGCGGTCGCGGTCCGGCCAGGTCGGATCGGACGGGTCGTGCTTCAGGAAATCGTTCCACAGCACCTCGGCGATATCGGCCATGCCCATCGGCATACCCGGATGCCCGGATTTCGCGGCCTGCACGGCGTCCATAGCCAGGGCGCGCAGCGCATTAGCCAGTTCGATTCGCTCGGGGCGGCTGACAGCTGTTGTTGGTGTTGTCGCCATCGGTCCATAGCCTGATTACAAGGCCGCGCATTGTCGCGTACTCGCTGGTGGCTGGCAACATAAGGAGGCCTGCCGGCAGACCCGGGGGACGCGTCGTGACTGCGCCGATCCGCTCGGCCTCTCGCGTCGCAGTCAACCGGATCGCCAAAACGGGCGCTATGTCCAACTCCAGCACCGAACTCTCGATCTGGGGTTATAATGGGGGGTTTAGGCAATCCACTACAGGCACGAACCCGATGGCAAACCGCAAACTATTCACTTCCGAGTCCGTATCCGAGGGCCATCCCGATAAGATGGCAGACCAGATCTCCGACGCAATCGTCGACGCGATACTGGCAGAAGATCCCAAGTCGCGCGTTGCCGCCGAGACGATGATCAAGACCGGCTTCGTCGTGCTGGCGGGCGAAATCAAGACAAACGCAAGAATCGATGTCGAAGAAATCGTTCGCGAGGTCGTCTGCGACATCGGCTATGACGACTCGGACAAGGGCTTCGACGGCAAGACCTGCGGCGTATTGAATGCGCTCGGCAAGCAATCCGGCGACATCAACATGGGCGTCGACCGCGCCGAAGAGAAGCACCAGGGTGCAGGCGATCAGGGCATGATGTTCGGTTATGCGTCGAACGAAACCGACGTGCTGATGCCGGCGCCGATCACCTTCTCCCATCGCCTCGTGCATCAGCAGGCCAAGGTGCGCAAGGACGGCACACTGCCGTGGCTGCTGCCGGATGCCAAGAGCCAGCTGACGTTTGTCTACGAGGACGACAAGCCGGTCGGCATCGACGCGATCGTGCTGTCGACACAGCATACGCGCGACGTCTCAAATGACGATATTCGCGCCGGCGTCATCGATCACATTATCAAGCCGATCATCCCGGCCGAATGGCTCGCGACCGTCGATGACGACAAGATTCACGTCAATCCGACGGGCCGATTCGAGACGGGCGGCCCCGAAGGCGACTGTGGCCTCACCGGTCGCAAGATTATCGTCGACACGTATGGCGGCATGGCCCGTCATGGCGGCGGCGCCTTCTCCGGCAAGGATCCGTCCAAGGTCGACCGCTCGGCCGCCTACATGACGCGCTATGTGGCCAAAAACATCGTCGCGGCCGGACTGGCCGACCGCTGCGAAGTGCAGGTGTCATACGCGATCGGCGTCGCCGAGCCGACCTCAATTTCGGTCGAAACCTTCGGGACGAGCGCGGTTTCCGAGTCGGATATTACGGCGCTGATTCGAGAGCATTTCGATCTGACACCGTTCGGCATCAAGGAAACGCTGCAGCTGGAGCGTCCGATCTACCGGCCAACGGCCGCGTATGGCCATTTCGGCCGCGAAGAGTTCAGCTGGGAGCGAACCGACAAGGCAGACGAGCTGCGCGGTGCGGCTGCGGCGTAACTCGAAAGGCAACACACATCCGAACGGACGCAAACGACGAATAATGATCCAGGAGCTGATCAATGAATACTAAAGCTGCAGAAGTGGTGTCAGACGACTACCACGTTGCTGACATGTCCCTGGCGGACTGGGGTCGTCGCGAAATCGCGATCGCCGAAACAGAAATGCCGGGCCTGGTGCAGATTCGCGCGGAATACGCCGATCAGAAGCCATTGGCGGGCGCCCGCATCATGGGCTCGCTGCACATGACGATTCAAACGGCGGTGCTGATAGAGACTCTGGTCGAGCTGGGCGCCGAGGTTCGCTGGGTATCGTGCAATATCTTCTCGACTCAGGATCACGCCGCTGCTGCGATCGCAGCCACGGGCGTGCCGGTGTTCGCCTATAAGGGCGAAACGCTCGACGAGTACTGGGATTACACCCACCGCGCGATGGAATGGGCCGACGGCGGCGTGCCGAATCGAATTCTCGACGATGGCGGCGATGCGACGCTGCTGCTGATTCTCGGCGCCAAAGCCGAACAGGATCCGAGCATCCTCGACAACCCCGGCAGCGAAGAAGAAATTGCGTTGTTCAAGGCGATCAAGGCGCGCCTCGACAGCGAGCCCGGCTGGTACAGCAAGCGCCGCGACGCCATTGGTGGCGTCACCGAGGAAACGACGACCGGCGTGCAGCGTCTCTATCAGATGCAGCAGGCCGGCGACCTGCCGTTCCCGGCGATCAACGTCAACGACTCGGTGACCAAGTCGAAGTTCGACAACCTGTACGGCTGCCGTGAGTCGCTGGTCGACGGCATCAAGCGTGCTACGGACGTCATGATCGCCGGCAAGATCGCGGTGGTCTGTGGCTACGGCGACGTCGGCAAGGGCTGCGCACAATCGCTGAAGGGTCTCGGCGCCACGGTCTGGATCACCGAGATCGATCCGATCTGCGCATTGCAGGCCGCAATGGAAGGTTTCCGCGTTGTGACGATGGAAGAAGCCGCATCGGTCGGCAATATCTTCGTCACGACCACCGGAAACTTCAACGTCATCACACACGACCACATGGCGGCAATGCGAGACCAGGCGATCGTCTGCAACATCGGCCACTTCGACAACGAAATCGAAGTCGCCAAGCTGCAGGAATATGAGTGGGAAAACATCAAGCCGCAGGTGGATCACATCATCTTCCCGGACGGCAAGCGGATCATCCTGCTCGCCGAAGGCCGCCTCGTGAACCTGGGTTGTGCGACCGGACATCCGAGCTTTGTGATGTCCAACTCGTTCACGAACCAGGTGATGGCCCAGATCGAACTGTGGCAGAAGCCGGACGATTACCAGAACGAAGTGTATGTTCTGCCGAAGCATCTCGACGAGAAAGTCGCGCGCCTGCACCTGGATCGTGTCGGTGCGAAGCTCACCGAGCTTACGGATGAGCAGGCCAAGTACATCGGCGTCGACAAGGAAGGCCCGTACAAGTCGGAGATCTACCGCTACTAAGGACACGCGTATCCC